>NZ_RAZO01000340.1:8642-29802 GCF_004307535.1 Pseudomonas sp. Sample_9 | reverse complement strand
ATGGCATTGCCGACGGTCTCTACGACTGGGAAAACACCGATCCGCTGCCACTGGCACTGTTCGACGCCGCGCGCGTGGATTTCTCGCTGCGCCGTCTGGTGCATTACACCGGCAGCGACTGGCGCCATGTGCAGCCGTGGATTCTGCTGACCAACTATCACCGCTACGTCGACCAGTTCATCGTTCATGGTCTGGAGCAGTTGCGCCGCGACCCGCGGTTCGTGCGCATGGTCCTGCCGGGCAACGTGATCATCGAGAAGAGCATGGACCACGGCGAAGCCTCGGCAATTGCCGCCGGTGTGGTCTGGCACCGTTACCAGATGCCCGCCTATCACCTGATCGCCAGCGATGGTCACGGCGTGACGCTGGTCAACATCGGTGTCGGCCCGTCCAACGCCAAGAACATCACCGATCACTTGGCCGTGCTGCGCCCGCATTGCTGGCTGATGATCGGCCATTGCGGCGGCCTGCGTCAGTCGCAGACCATCGGCGACTATGTGCTGGCGCACGCTTACATGCGTCGCGACGGCATTCTCGACCGCGTGGTGCCGCCGAATATCCCCATCCCGGCACTGGCCGAAGTGCAGCTTGCGCTTCAACAGGCAGCGGCGAATGTCACCGGCGAGAAGGGCGACGATCTGAAGAAACGCCTGCGCACCGGCACGGTTCTGACCTACGACGACCGTAACTGGGAGCTGCGCTGGGCGCAGGAACGGCCGCTGATCAACCTGTCCCGCGCGGTTGCGGTGGACATGGAAAGCGGCACGATTGCAGCGCAAGGTTATCGCCTGCGGGTGCCGTACGGCACGTTGCTCTGCGTTTCGGACAAGCCGCTGCACAGCGAAATCAAACTGCCGGGCTCGGCCAACGCCTTCTATGAGCGTGCGGTCAGCCAGCATTTGAAAATCGGCATCGAAGCGGTGGATCTGCTGCGTACCGAACTCAACTCGCTGCACTCGCGCAAACTGCGCAGCTTCGACGAGCCGCCGTTCCGTTAACGGTTAGTCGTGGTCATTTGGCGGTCGGGGCACTAGCATTGTCAGCCCTGATCGCTAAATGTTCTGTCTCTTATGTCCCGTCCCCCGCGTCCACCTTCCCGCCGTCCCGGCGTGAAGCCTCAGTCTTCTGCCCCGCGCCGTGTTGCCAAGGCACCACCGGCCGAGCCGAAACTGATCCTGTTCAACAAACCCTTCGATGTGCTGACGCAGTTCAGCGACGGTGAAGGGCGGGCGACACTCAAGGATTACATCGATGTGCCGGGGATTTACCCGGCCGGACGTCTGGATCGCGACAGCGAAGGTTTGTTGCTGCTGACCAACGACGGCCAGTTGCAGGCGCGCATCGCCGATCCGAAACACAAACTGGCGAAGACTTATTGGGTGCAGGTGGAGGGCGAGCCGACGGCCGAGCAGTTGCAGCGCCTGCGCGATGGCGTCGAGCTGAATGACGGCATGACCTTGCCTGCCGAGGCGCGGCAACTGGCTGAGCCGCAGTTGTGGCCGCGCAATCCGCCGGTACGCTTTCGCGCGACCATACCGACCTCGTGGCTGGAACTGGTGATTCGCGAAGGGCGCAACCGACAGGTGCGGCGCATGACGGCGGCGGTCGGATTGCCGACGTTGCGTCTGGTGCGGGTCAGGATTGGCGACTGGACGATTGAAGGGCTGGATCAGGGCCAGTGGCGGGAAGTGCCGGCGCGCTTATAAGGCGCCGGATTCGATCAGGCCGATCACCACACTCTTGATGATGAACGCGGCCACGCCCAGGCCCAGCACGAAAAACAGAATGAACGAGCCGAACCGCCCGGCCTTGGACTTCTTCGCCAGATCCCAGACGATGAAACCCATGAAAATGATCAGGATGCTGACCAGACCGGTCATCATCCACTCTTCGAACAGTGCTGGATCCATTGGCGATCTCCGGCGCGGACAGGGCTGAAAGGGCGGCGGCGAGTATACGCCAAGGGCGGATGGCGGGGCATTGATCTGCGTCGCCTGTGCCGGCCCCTTCGCGAGCAGGCTCGCTCCCACAGGTTGAAATGCATTCCCTGTGGGAGCGAGCCTGCTCGCGAAAGCGATATCAGCTACGCAAATGAGTCAGCGGCAGTTCGGTGCTGTTGAGCACCTGATTCAGCACAAAACTCGACCGCACGCTGGTGACCCCCTCGATCCGGGTCAGATGCCCCAGCAGCAATTTCTGGTAGTGATCCATATCCGGCACCACCACTTTCAACTGGTAGTCAGCATCCACCCCGGTCACCAGGCTGCACTCCAGCACTTGCGGCAATGTGCGGATCGCCGCTTCGAAATTCTCGAAACGTTCCGGCGTGTGCCGGTCCATGCCGATCAGCACATACGCGGTCAGGCTCAAGCCGAGCATCTTGCGATCGAGCAGGGCAACCTGGCGCGAGATATAGCCATCGTCTTCCAGCTGCTTGACCCGGCGCGAGCAGGGCGAGGGCGACAGACCGATGCGTTCGGCCAGTTCCTGGTTGGAGATACGGGCGTCGCGCTGCAATTCCGCCAAAATACTCAGGTCATACCGGTCGAGTTTGCTCATCAATCTGTCCTTGGTCGTAACTATTGCGGCGGATTATCTATCCAGGGTTAAAAATTGCGCAAGCAGTGTTTAATTGAGCAATTTTCGCAATCCTCTGTCGCGGCTTCAGGCCTATTCTTATCACCAGAATCACTGCTCGGTAACACAGTCCACGCGGCCCGCCCAATCAGGCCCGCCGCGGCCGCCACCCCCACCGGGGATGTGCCGGCCCCCGAGCTGCACACTGTCCAGAAGACGGGGTGAGGTGAGCCGACGTCAAAAGCGTCGAGCCAGGACGAAGTATCTCCAGAAGGGAGGCCGACGGGTCTCCCTTTTTTCTTGCCTGCGATTTCATGTTTGCGCCTCATTAAATAAGTCGCGTGACTGATAACCTGTTGCAGAACCCGGTGGGGCTGTTTCCAGTCTCAGCAACAAACCCTGCCAACGACAGGCTCCCGCAGTGAGGAAAAACATGAATTCGCGCATCTGGCGTCTGGCCGGTGTTGGTTTGCTCTGTGTGGGGGTCAGTGCGCAAGCGCTGGCCGATGAGCCGCAGAATCGCGGGCCGGGCAACGGGCCGCAGAACGACGGGATCATCCGTGGCGACAACAGCCGTCAGTTCGAGCACAACGGCCAGCCGCATAACAATGACGGTCAATGGCAGAACCGCAACCGTGCCGATGAGCGTCCGCAACCGCCTCGCCAGCCCGGTAATAACCTGCCGATCCAGCCGCGTCCCGACGCCGTGCACCAGACTCAGGAGCCGCGTCAGGGTTACTACCGCGACGAGCGCCCGCAGAACGGTTACCACAATCAACAGTGGCAGACGCAGCCGCGTCCCGATGACAACCGCTGGCCGGGACGGCCGAACGGTCATGGCAATGGCTGGGGGCCTGGCCCGCAATATCGTCCGGGCCATGTGATCGACCGTTTCCCGGATCGTGATTACCGCGTGCCGTATCGCGGTCAGGATTACTTCTATTCCGGCGGCTACTGGTATCGCCCGCAAGGCCCGCGCTACATCGTCGTGCAGCCACCGCGCGGGATCCGCATTCAATATCTGCCGGATTACGCCCGTGAAGTGTGGATCGGCGGCTCGCTGCTGTTCCTCGCCGCCGGCTCGTATTACGCCTATCAGGAGGCGACGCAGGATTACGTGGTGGTCGAGCCGCCGCTGCAGCAACCGTCGCAACCGCAAGCTCAGGGCTATGACGTCGAAGCCTACCCGGCCAACGGCCAGTCACCGCAGCAGGTGCAGCAGGACGGTTACCAGTGCTCTCAGTACGCGGTGCAGCAAAGCGGTTTCGACCCGCGCACCGCGACCTACCAACCGGCACCCGAAGTGGTTCAGGCCTATCGCCAGGCGCAGGGCAACTGCCTGAGCAGTCGCGGTTATCAGGTCAGATAGGGGCAGCTACAAGCTGCAAGCTGCAAGCTACGAGCTTGAAGCTAGAGGCTTGTCGCTTGTGGCTGTTTTTACAGGATCGGCGTGGACCAGTACCTCGGCTTTGGGATAAGCCTTGTGTATTGCCGCCGCTGCTTGATCGCTGATGCCATGGGCGACTGACAGGGTCAGTTCGCCCGGCAGTTCCAGGTGCAATTGCACGAACCAGTGGTTGCCCGAGATCCGCGTGCGCAGGTCATGCGCGCCGAGCACTCCCGGCACGCTGCAGGCCAGTTCGAGCATGTGCTGGCTGACATCGGTCGGCAGTTCCTCGTCCATCAGCACCGAAAAACTTTCCCGGGCGATCTGGATCGCGCTCCAGAAAATATACGCGGCGATGCCCAGGCCGAACCACGCGTCCAGTTGCGCAAAACCCATCCCGGCCAACACCAGCGCGATCAGGATGCTGCCGTTGAGCAGCAGGTCTGAACGGTAATGCAGCGAGTCGGCGCGTACGGCGTTGGAGCCGGTCTGCCTGATCACCCGGTGCTGCAACATCAACAGCGCGGCCGTCAGCAGCAGGGAAAACACGATCACACCGATGCTCAGCCACGGCGCGCCAAGCGGCTCTGGTTTCTGCAAGCGCTCGTAGGCCTGAAACGCGATCAGCACCGCGCTGCCACCGATGAACAATGCCTGCGCCATGCCCGCCAGCGATTCGGCTTTGCCGTGACCATAACGGTGATCGTCATCCGCCGGGCGCAAGGCGTAATGCACTGCCAGCAGATTGAGCAATGAAGTGACGCCATCCAGCGCCGAGTCGGTGAGGCCGGCGAGCATGCTCACCGATCCGCTGAGCCACCAGGCAATCGCCTTGGCGACGATCAGCGTGCACGCGACCGCCACCGAGGCGCGGGTCGCCAGCCGCAGCAGGCGGGCGTGTTCGGGGCTGGAGGTCATTGAACGTCCTTATTCAAGCGGCGGGTTGCAGGCCGAACATCGCCAGTTGCTGAGTGCTGCCCTTGTGCTGGATCAGGCGCGGATCATCCAGAGGAAAATCTCGGCCCAGCTCGCTCTCGAGAATCGCCTGCAACTTGTGATTGTCGACCTGTCCATCCGGGCCAATGGCTTGCTTGAGCTTGGCCGGATCGATCTGCGCGGTGTGGCCCGGTTCGAAATAGATCGCCCCGGTGGCGAAGTCGACGGCAAACGCGATCAGCCCGGGAATGATGTAGAACAGCAGGCCGACGGCATCGAGCACGGCAATCGCCGGGTCGATCTTGCCGTCGATCTGGCCACGCCGGTCCGGGTAGAAAATCGAACCGCACGCCGACAGTTGCGTGAGCAGAGTGGCAACCAGAACACCGCCGATCAGGCGAGAGGGTAAGCGCATGGAAATGTCTCCTGAGTCATCAAATAACGAAGCTTCGTCTTGTGAAGTTAAGACCCTGACGAACGCGTTGCAGTTCGCCGTTATACTCGCGCCTCTGTTTGGGAGCCAGCATGATTTCTTTGCCGATCGACGATGTTTTACCCGCCCTGCGTGAAGCCCTCGCGTCACGCCACGAAGCCGTGCTCGAAGCACCGCCCGGCGCCGGTAAAACCACCCGCGTGCCTTTGGCCTTGCTCAACGAAGCCTGGCTGGCCGGGCAGACCATCGTCATGCTCGAACCTCGGCGTCTGGCTGCGCGGGCGGCGGCGGAGCGTTTGGCCAGCGAGCTCGGCGAGCAGGTCGGTGAAACCGTCGGCTATCGCATCCGTCTCGACAGCAAGGTTGGCCCGAAGACGCGTATCGAAGTGGTCACCGAAGGCATTCTCACCCGGCGCTTGCAGGACGACCCGGCGCTGGACGGTGTGGGCCTGCTGATCTTCGACGAATTTCATGAACGCAGCCTCGACGCCGATCTGGCGTTGGCGCTAAGTCTGAACGGTCGCGAGCTGTTTCGCGCTGAACAGCCGCTGAAGATTCTGCTGATGTCGGCCACCCTCGAAGGCGAGCGTCTGGCCGGGTTGCTCGATGACGCGCCGATCCTGCGCAGCGAAGGGCGCATGTATCCGGTGACGATGCGCTGGGGCCGGCCGTTTCAGCCAGGCGAATACATCGACCAGCGCGTTACCCAAACTGTGCTCGAAGCGCTCCACGACGAGACCGGCAGCCTGCTGGTGTTCCTGCCGGGACAAGCGGAAATCCGTCGCGTGCACCAGCAATTGGCCGACGCCATCGGTGAGCGCAAGGACATCTTGCTGTGCCCGTTGCACGGCGAACTCGACCTCAATGCGCAACGCGCGGCAATCGATCCGGCGCCGCCCGGTCAGCGCAAAGTGGTGCTGGCAACCAACATCGCCGAGACCAGCCTGACCATCAACGGCGTGCGCGTGGTCATCGATGCCGGACTGGCGCGGGTGCCGCGCTTCGATCCAGGCAGCGGCATGACCCGCCTCGACACTCAACGCATCTCCAAGGCCAGCGCCACCCAGCGTGCCGGCCGCGCCGGGCGACTGGAGCCGGGCGTGTGCTATCGCCTGTGGTCGCAGGATCAGCACGAACAACTGGCGGCTTATGGCAGCGCGGAAATTCTTTCGGCGGATCTGGCCAGCCTCGATTTGCAACTGGGGCGCTGGGGCGTGACGCCGGGCGAACTGGTCTGGCTCGACATACCGCCAGCCGCCGCGTATGCCCAAGCGCAGGATCTGCTGCAACGGCTCGGCGCCTTGCACGGCGACACGCTGACGGCCCACGGCCAGGCCATGGCCGAACTGCCGGCGCATCCGCGCATCGCGCATTTGCTGTTGCGCGGTCAGGCATTGGGGCTGTCGGCGATGGCCTGTGATGTGGCGGCGCTGCTCGGCGAGCGCGATATCCTGCGCGGCGCTGGCGCGGATCTGCACAGCCGATTGGTTCTGCTTTCCGGCGAAGAACGTGCCGGTCGTGGCGCGCAGGGCGGGGTGCAACGCGCCCGGCAATTGGCTCGGCAGTATCGCGGTTACCTGCGCGGCAAGCCGAGCGAACCGGTAAACGATCCCGAGCATCCGCGCTGGCTCGGCGCCCTGCTGGCGCTGGCCTACCCGGATCGCGTCGCCCAGCAACGGCGTGCCGGTGGCGCCGAATACCGGTTGGCCAACGGTCGCGCGGCGCTGTTCGCTGAGGCCGATAGCCTGATGAAGCACGAGTGGATTGTTATTGCCGACCTCGGCAGCCGTCAGGGCCAGCGCGAAGAACGCATCTATCTGGCGGCGGATTTCGATCCGGCGCTGTTCGATTCGGTGCTCGCCGAGCAAGTGCGCAGCGTCGATCAACTCGATTGGGATGAACGCGAAGGCGTGCTGCGTGCCGAGCGCCAGCGCAAGGTCGGCGAGCTGATTCTGAGCCGCGAACCGTTGACCGGTCTGGATGAAAACGCGCGCAGTCAGGCGCTGGTCAATCTGGTGCGGCGCAAAGGTCTGGAGTTATTGCCGTGGACGCCGGAATTGCGCCAGTGGCAGGCGCGGGTGGCGCTGTTGCGCCAGCTCGATCTGAGCACGCAGGACGACAGCCAATGGCCGGATGTCAGCGATGCAGCGCTACTGGATACGCTGGAAGACTGGTTGATGCCGTATCTGGGCAAGGTCTCGCGGCTCAGCCATTTCGCCAACCTCGACCTGTCGAGCATCGTGCGTAATCTGCTGCCGTGGCCGCTGCCACAGAAACTCGACGAACTCGCGCCGCATCATTTGAGCGTGCCGTCAGGCTCATCGATTCGTCTGGATTACAGCGAACATCCGCCGATTCTCGCGGTGCGTTTGCAGGAGCTGTTTGGTCTGGCCGATACGCCACGGATCGCCGGCGGCCGGCAAGTGGTCAAGCTGCATCTGCTGTCGCCAGCGCGGCGGCCGGTGCAGGTCACGCAGGACCTGGCCAACTTCTGGCGCAGCACCTATGCCGAGGTGAAGAAGGATCTCAAGGGGCGTTATCCCAAGCATTATTGGCCGGACGATCCCTTGGTCGCCGAAGCCACGGCGCGGGCGAAACCACGCGGCACCTGACCCGCAATGGCTGCGCGCCATTAGCCCATCCGTGCTAATTGCCCTTGGTTGTTCCGGCTCGCAAAATCGCCGCCTGAACAATAACCAGCCTTGTTGCCTGGCAACTTGCGCCCAAGGAACGGAACTGCCCATGACCTCTTTCTTCAAGCTCAGGAAGTTGATCTTCTTGTCGGCTGCGCTATTGGCCGCCTCCAGTTCGGCCTTGGCCGAAGAGCCCAATCCGATTGGCGACTGGTGGATTATCTACGGCAACGGCGTGCCCCAGAAAAACATCATGTACGTTGCCGATGCGACGTCGGTAGTGCCTTCGCAGAAAACCAAAGGCGCAACCATGGTCGCGGTGACGCTGGTTTATGAAGAACCGGGCAAACCGATGATCGACGTCTACAACCTCGAAGCCCAATGCTCTACGGGCAAGGTGCGTTTCATCAATGGCCAGTCCATCGAGCGTCTGGCCTACACCATGCGGCATCTGAAAGTTGCCAACCAATGGCAGACCCCGAAAGAGTTCTGGGTCCAGCAAGCGCTGAAGTTTGCCTGTGCCCCTGGCAGTCGCGCCAAAAACGACATGGCCGCCGTCGGCAAGATGGAATACCTGCAAATGATCGAGATGCTGCAGCAGATGTTCTTCAAGCTCGCGCCGATCCAGCAAAAGAGCCAGATGATGGACAACATCGACAGCCTGCTCGAACTCAAGAAATAAGCCGAGGCATCCAATGACTACCACACGTTTATGGCTGGCAACCCTGCTGGCGGGATTGCTCTTGAGCGGCTGTTCCACAATCGCGCAAAGCCGCTGGGAAGGTCGCGATATGCAGGAAGCACTGGACCTGTTCGGCACGCCCGACGCGATGGCAAAGGAAACCGGCCCGAACGGCGAACCCTTGGCCGTACTGACCTGGCACAAGTCCGCGAGCTGGACCTCTACCGAAGCAGCCGGCACTTCGATGACCCATACCGGCAATGGCATGGTCTACACCGAGCACTACCAACAGGTCGGCAATAGTTCTACCTGCAAGTTGCAGGCGAAGATCAATCAACAGAAGAAGATCGCCCAGTTCCTGATCGAAGACGGGCGAATACTGCACGGAAAGTGCGCTAACGTTCGCTATGTTCCGGGCTACGTTCCGCCCGGCTTATAAGGGCAGAGCGCTCAGGGTGCAGCGGGCAGCAGGAACCGCGCAATCACCGGCAAGTGATCGGAAATGCGCAAGGTATCGTCCTGCCGCACCTGCGCTTGCACGCGTTTGAGCTTCGGGCTGTAGAACAGATAATCGACCGTGCGATCCGGGCCGTTGAGGCCGGGGTCGTTGGGGTAATGGGTCAGCCATTTGGCCCGGTCGATACCTCCGGCTTCGTTGTTGGTCGGGATCATCGGGTACTTGTCCCACAGCAGATGCAGTTCGCTGTCAGCAGAGTAGGGCGTGCGGCGCTCGACGGGCAGGCGCCGGTACTGGCCCAGCGGCAACAGATTGAAATCACCACCGATCAGCCACGGCAGGCCCTGGCTTTCATACTTGTCGAGCACTTTGGCCACGGCAGCCACTTGCGCCTGCACATTGCCGTCCGCCTGGCTGGCGCGCTGCAGATGAGTGTTGAACACGGTCAATTGACCGCCATCGCTGAGCGGCAATTTGACTGCCAGCAAAGCGTCTTTGGGCTGGAACTGGCGGCTGATGAAGTTGCTCGGTGCGACGGGCAGTTGCAGGCGTTCGGCGTGTTCGATGCGATAGCGGCTCAACGTGGCCAACTGGCGGCCGACGCTGCCGTAGATGTGGGGCTCGGGGACGAAATCGGCTTTCCAGTCGAACGCGCTGGTGCTGCATGGATACAGATCGGCGACGCGTTCCTGCAACAGTTTGAGCTGGTTCTGGTAATCGCTGGCCTTGGCGCCGTCGTCGAGCTCCTGCAACAGCACCACATCGGGTTGTTCGTCACGGATCACCCGCGCTACTTCGTCGAGGCTGAAGGCCATGTCTTCAGCGGTCGGCGCTTCATCGTCGCCTTCGGCCAGATCATTCCAGAACACGTAGCGCTTGCCAGCGAGGAACTGCACGTTCCAGGTCATGACTTTGAGCGCTTGCCCGGGCACCAGTGTCGGCGCCGTGGTGCCGCAACTGACCGGCAGGGTTTCGCGGGCATCGGGGCGCCAGGTCAGGCTGAACAGCAGCACGCCGAACAGGACGACGGCGAGGACAACGAGCAACAGGGTGTAGCGCAGCAGACGGGTCATGGCTCGGCTTATAGCGTTACAGAAAGTGGCCCCGAGCATACCTGACGGCAGCGGCGAAGCCCAAGCACGGCGCGGTCAGACTGCGCCGTTACGTTTGTCAGGCAATTCGCTGATCAGCATGAACAGGCGGAACAGCACCACGCTGGTGAACAGTTGCAGGAAGCTGTGGGCGCTGTCGATCAGCCCGGCAATCAGCGGATTCTGCGGCTCGGGGTACGCCGCCAGCGTCGCGCCCTTGAGCAGCCACAACGGGGTCATCACGCAGAGAATGCACAGCAGAATGCGCCAGAAGTGCCCGCGCGTCAGGCGCAGACTTTCCTTCATCGCCTGCAACGGCCCGAGGCCGCGCAGCACCAGCAAGTATTCGGCGAAGGCGAGCATGACCATCAGCATCAGCCCCGGCAGGAAGTACAGCGACAGGCCCAGCAGAATCAGCAAGGTATTGAGCGCGGTGAGCACCGCGAAGCGCGGCCACAGGGTTGCGGCCATCGCCAGCAGGTCACGGTTGCGCGGCGACTCGCCACGGCTGCGCGCATCGAGAAACAGGATCAGCGCGGCGGTGTACAGCGGATACACCAGCAGGCCGACGATGATGCTTACCCCGGCAAAAGTGTCAGGCCCGGTGGCGTGATCGACCGCCTGCTGCAAGAAAGCTTCGACAATCACCAGCGGCAGGCACAACTGCACGATGCTGCCCAGATGGCGTTTGAAAAAATACAAAGAGTCGCGCAGTACTTCGAGGGCATTCATCAGTCGGTATCGCAGGTCGAAAACAGTGGCTCACTTTAACCGATGCAACGCGGGGCGACACAAACGTAAACATTCGGTAAAGGCCATTGAAACGTTTTGTCACTGTCTCCATTACAGGAGAGCACCGCACCCGGAGTGGGCGCGGGCACGTTATTACCGGCAATCTACGAGGTCGCCATGAACAGCGAAGAGCAAACCCTGATCGATGGACTGTTTTCCCGGCTGCAACAGGCCGAAACGGAGGCAGCCCCGCGCGACGCCCAGGCTGAGGCGCGGATCAAGGAACACCTGACGCGCCAACCGGCGGCAGGCTATTTCATGACCCAGGCGATTCTGGTGCAAGAGGCCGCGCTGAAAAGCCTCGACGAGCAGAACAAGCAACTGACCCAGCAAGTCCAGCGCCTGCAGGCCGAACTGCAATCGGCCAAGGCCCAGAGCGGCGCGCCAGCGGCGAGCGGCGGCGGTGGCTTCCTGTCGAGTATCTTTGGCGGCGGCAATTCACGTCCGGCGCCGAGCCAGAGCGCAGCGCCATCGTCCACCGGCGGCTGGCGTGAACCGGCGCCGCAGCAGAGCTACCAGGCTCCGGCACCGCAACAGAACTTCGCCGCCGCGCCGCCCAACTATGCGCAGCAGGCAGCCCCGGCGGCGGGTAACAGCTTTCTCGGCGGCGCGCTGAAAACCGCTGCGGGCGTGGCCGGTGGTGTGATGTTGGCGCAGGGCATCAGCAGCCTGTTCCACCACAATCAGCAACCGGAAGAAATCGTCGAGGTCATCAAGGAAGAACCGACGCAGGTCGCCGACCAGAGCAACAACGGCTGGGGCGATGATCAGCGCGTGGCGGACAACGGCTTCTCTGGCAATGACCAGGGCGGTTTAAGCGACGCCGATTACAGCAGCGACAATTCGTCGTTCTTCGATGACGACGACTCCTTTGTCTGACATAGCCTTTGAAGACTGACATAGCCTCTGAAGGCTGACATGTACACTGTGGCGAGGGGATTTATCCCCGTTGGGCTGCGCAGCAGCCCCGCTTTTCCTGATTGGAGCGAGGACTGCTGCGCAGCCCATCGGGGATGAATCCCCTCGCCACACTCACCACTCGTCAGCAGCACCTTTGCGCCTGTGGCCGATTATTCGCGGAACCCTCCTTCGGGCTGGCATACTGAGCGCCTTTTTCGGGCCTGATCGCCTGACCCCGCTTCGTGCGCTTGCACGCTCACAGGAACTCCGGTGAAAAAAATCGCAGTGTTCGCCGATGTGCAGAACCTCTACTACACCGTGCGTCAGGCCTATGGTTGCCACTTCAACTACGCCGCATTGTGGGCCGACATCAGCAAGAACGGGCAGATCGTCGAGGCTTACGCCTACGCGATCGACCGTGGCGACAGCAAGCAGCAGCAGTTCCAGCAGATCCTGCGCAACCTCGGTTTCACCGTGAAGCTCAAGCCCTACATCCAGCGCAGCGACGGCTCGGCCAAGGGCGACTGGGATGTCGGCATTACCCTGGACATCATGGACGCCGCCGACCATGTCGACGAAGTGGTGCTGGCCTCCGGTGACGGCGATTTCGACATGCTGCTCGAACGCATCATCAACAAGCACGGCGTGCAAGCGGTGGCCTACGGCGTCCCCGGCCTGACCGCCAACTCGCTGATCCGCGCCGCCAGCCGCTACGTGCCGATCGAAGGCGCGCTGCTGTTAAAGAATTAAGCTCAAGAACTGATCTGTACGGAGTTGAACCCGGTTTGGAACGCATTGCAGTCATCGACTTTGAAACCACCGGCCTGTCGCCGAACAGCAGCTGCCGCGCCACGGAAATCGCCGTGGTCATGCTGGAAAACGGCCGCATCGTCGAGCGTTACCAGAGCCTGATGAACGCCGGCGTGCGCGTCCCCGCGTTCATCGAGCAACTGACCGGCATCAGCAACGCCATGCTGCGCACCGCGCCGCCGGCCGAGCGGGTGATGGAAGAGGTCAACGAATTCGTCGGCTGCACGCCATTGCTCGCACACAACGCCTCGTTCGACCAGAAATTCTGGGATTTCGAACTGGGCCGGATCAAGCGCACACGCCTGCAGAATTTCGCCTGTTCACTGCTGCTGGCGCGGCGCCTGATGCCGGCGGCGCCGAATCACAAGCTCGGCACGCTCACCACGTTCGCGCAGCTGCCGCATACCGGCCAGGCTCACCGGGCCATGGCTGATGCGGAGATGGCGGCCAATCTGATGGCGCATCTGGCTGAAGAGCTGCGGGGCAAACATGGAGTGCGCGAGTTGAATCACGACCTATTGTGCAAATTGCAGAAAGTCCCTGCCGCAAAAGTGGGCGAGCATTTGCAGCGTTATCGCTGATCTCGGGCACTCCGACTGATCGTTCCCACGCTCTGCGTGGGAATTAAGCCCGGGACGCTCCGCGTCCCTTTCAAAGCCGAACGCAGAGCGTCCGTTGAGGCATTCCCACGCGGAGCGTGGGAACGATCCAAGATGGATGTCTGCTGATACACCGCCTTCGCGAGCAAGCTCGCTCCCACAAGGACCTTGTCGGTCTCTGCTGCTTTCATGCAAAAGTGTACCGGCGCGAAAAACAGGTTTTGTAACTTATTTTTGCGTAGCGGCCTTTCTAGAATGACCGGTCCACGAAAATCTGACTGTCGAGCTGCCCATGCCTGCCTTGCGCCGTTTTTCCCTGCCGTTGATCGCCGCGTTTTTTGCGCTGTATGTGATTTGGGGATCGACCTATCTGGTGATTCGCATCGGTGTCGAATACTGGCCGCCGCTGTTACTGGCCGGGGTGCGCTTCGTCATTGCCGGCAGCTTGATGTATGCCTGGCTGCGCTGGCGCGGGGCTGCGGCGCCGACCTGGGCGCAGTGGAAAGCGGCGGGGCTGGTCGGCATTCTGCTGCTCAGTTTTGGTAACGGCGCGGTGAGCGTCGCCGAGCACACCGGCGTGGCGTCAGGTGTCGCTGCGCTGGCGGTGGCGACGGTGCCGCTGTTCACCTTGTTGTTCGGCTACTTCTGGGGTGCGCGCAATACGCGGCTGGAGTGGGCCGGTGTGGCGTTGGGGATTATTGGCATCGCCATGCTCAACATGGGTTCCAACCTGCAATCGAGCCCGCTCGGCGCGATGTTGCTGATCTTCGCGGCGGCGAGCTGGGCGTTCGGCTCGGTGTGGAGCAAATACCTGCCATTGCCGGCGGGGGCCATGGCCAGCGCGGTGGAAATGCTCGTCGGCGGCGTGGTCTTGCTGATCGGCAGTGCGCTGAGTGGCGAGCACCTGCAAGCCATGCCGCCGCTCGAAGGGTGGCTGGCGCTGGCCTATCTGATTTTCTTTGGCTCGATCATCGCCTTCAATTCCTACATGTATCTGCTCAAACATGTGCGCCCGGCGGCAGCGACCAGTTATGCCTACGTCAACCCGGCGGTGGCGGTGTTGCTCGGCGTGGTGTTTGTCGGCGAGACCATCGGCATCGAAGAAGCGCTGGCGATGCTGGTGATCATCAGCGCGGTGCTGCTGATCAGCCTGCCGCAGTGGCGTCGACCTGCGCAGCCACCCGTGGAAGAGGCGAAAGCCGTTCCGACGGAAGCGCGTACGAATTAGGGTAAACTGCGCGGCATTGCATCCCCGCGTCATTTTTTCCTACGGTACTCCCATGACTTTCGCCTCCCTTGGCCTGATCGAACCCTTGCTGCGCTCCCTTGAGACGCTCGGCTACCAGACCCCGACGCCGGTGCAGGCGCAAGCCATTCCGGCGGTGCTGGCCGGTCGCGACCTGATGGCAGCGGCCCAGACCGGCACCGGTAAAACGGCCGGTTTCGCCTTGCCGCTGTTGCAGTTGCTGGCCATGGAAGGGCCGAAAGTCACCGCCAACTCGGCGCGTGCGCTGATTCTGGTGCCGACCCGCGAGCTGGCCGAGCAGGTCCACGAAGCCGTGCGCCAGTACGCGGAAAACCTGCCGCTGCGTACTTACGCGGTGTATGGCGGCGTCAGCATCAACCCGCAGATGATGAAGCTGCGCGGCGGCGTCGATGTGCTGGTCGCCACGCCCGGTCGCTTGATCGACCTGTTCCGTCAGAACGCGCTGAAACTCGATCAGCTGCAAACGCTGGTGCTGGATGAAGCCGACCGTATGCTCGACCTGGGCTTCTCTGAAGAACTGGCGAACATTTACCGCATGCTGCCGAAAAAGCGCCAGACCCTGCTGTTCTCCGCGACCTTCTCCGATGACATCCGCCTGCTTGCCGGGCAGATGCTCAATGATCCGCTGAGCATCGAAGTCAGCCCGCGCAACGTCGCTGCCAACACGGTCAAGCAGTGGATCGTCACCGTCGACAAGAAGCGCAAGGCCGAACTGTTCGTGCACCTGATGCGCAAGAACAAGTGGAAGCAGGTGCTGGTGTTCGCCAAGACCCGCAACGGCGTCGATGCGCTGGTGGAAAAACTTCAGGGCCTCGGTGTGAATGCTGACGGCATCCATGGCGACAAACCGCAGGCCACGCGCCAGCGCGCGCTGGACCGTTTCAAGCTCAGTGAAGTGCAGATTCTGGTGGCGACCGACGTTGCCGCCCGAGGTCTGGACATCGAAGACTTGCCGCTGGTGGTCAACTTCGATCTGCCGATCGTCGCCGAGGATTACATTCACCGCATCGGCCGCACTGGTCGCGCGGGTGCCACCGGTGAGGCGATTTCGCTGGTGTGTGCCGATGAAGTGAACATGC
This sequence comes from Pseudomonas sp. Sample_9, assembly GCF_004307535.1. NCBI lineage: Bacteria > Pseudomonadati > Pseudomonadota > Gammaproteobacteria > Pseudomonadales > Pseudomonadaceae > Pseudomonas > Pseudomonas sp. Sample_9. Next base: position 14,159 of record NZ_RAZO01000340.1, on the reverse strand, counting down.
TCTCGGCCATCGAAATGCTGACGCGGCAGACGTTAAAGCGCCAGAACGAGCCGGATTTCGAACCCGAGCACCGCGTGCCGGACACCGACGCCAGCGGTCAGGTGATCAAGAAGCCGAAAAAACCGAAGAAGCCGAAAGCATCGGGCGGTGGCGGTGGTAAACGCAATCTGGGCAAGTGGGTCGACAGCGGCGAGACCTCGGCACCGGAGCCATCGATCAAACCGGTGCGCAAGGTGCCGGTGTTTAACACTGGACCGCGTAAGCGTAAGCCGTGATTTGATGAGGCGTTTGTAGGGACGTCTTCGCGAGCAGGCTCGCTCCCACATTGGGAATGCGTTTCCCTGGAGCTGCGGAACGCTGCGATCTTTTGATGTTGGTTTTAAAGATCAAAAGATCGCAGCCTCGTTTCACTCGTCAGCTCCTACAGGATTCTGTGCTTAAGCCACTGCACGATTCCCAGCCCTGCTGCGCGCCCGCTGGCGAAACACCCGGTCAGCAAGTAGCCGCCCGTCGGCGCTTCCCAGTCGAGCATCTCGCCCGCACAAAATACCCCCGGCAGCGCCTTCAGCATCAAGCGCTCATCCATCGCCTCGAATCTCACGCCACCAGCACTGCTGATCGCCTCGTCCAGCGGACGGGTTTTCACCAGAGTCAGCGGCAACGCTTTGATCGCTCGCGCCAACAGCGCCGGATCGGCGAAGGTTTCGGCATCGGTCAGCTCGCGCAACAATGCTGCCTTAACCCCATCAATCCCCACCTGACTGTGCAGATGCTTGGCCATTGAGCGCGAGCCACGTGGTTTGCTCAGCGCTGCCTGTAATTTATCCACAGGCCGGCCGGGCAGCAGGTCGATGTGGATAACCGCTGCGCCGTAGCGATTGATTTCTTCGCGTATCGGCGCCGACAGGGCGTAGATCAGGCTGCCTTCAATGCCGGTCGCGGTGATCACGCATTCGCCCAGACGCGGGATATCGTCGTTTAACCCGATGGCGATGTTTTTCAGCGGCGCGCCGGCGAATTTGCTCACCATCAGCTCGCTCCAGGTTTGCACCTCGAAGCCGCAATTGCTTGGCTGCAACGGCGCCAGATCCACGCCGCGCTGCTCCAGCGGCAACATCCACGCGCCATCCGAGCCCAGGCGCGACCAACTGCCGCCGCCGAGGGCGAGCAGGGTGGCGTCGGGGTTTGCGCTGATTTCGCCTTCCGGGCTGGCGATGCGCAGTGCACCGCTTGCGTCCCAGCCGAGCCAGCGATGGCGGGTGTGGATAACCACGCCGCTGTCGCGCAGGCGCTTGAGCCAGGCGCGCAACAGTGGGGCGGCTTTCATGTCGGTGGGGAACACGCGGCCGGAGCTGCCGATGAAGGTTTCGATACCCAGATCGTGAATCCACTGGCACAAGGCATCGGCATCGAACGCGCGCAGCAGCGGGGCGATCTGCGCTGCGCGCTCAGCGTAGCGGGAGAGGAATGCCGGGTAGGCTTCGGAATGGGTGATGTTCATGCCGCCGACCCCGGCCAGCAGGAACTTGCGCCCGACCGAGGGCATGCCGTCGTACACGTCGACGCGGACCCCGGCCTGGCTCAGCACTTCGGCGGCCATCAGGCCGGCGGGGCCACCGCCAATGATGGCGACGTGGGTGTTGGCGAGGGCGGAATTCTGGGTCATGGGCGTGCGCTGCGGTATGGCGGGACAAGGCGCGCATTCTAACAGCGCTGAACCCTGTGGGAGACCCCATGTGGGAGCGAGCCTGCTCGCGAACGCGGTCTGTCAGTCAATTAGATGTTGTGTGTGCTGAACCTTTCGCGAGCAGGCTCGCTCCCACAGGGGCTGCGGTGTATTTCGAGTCTGGTTAAAAAATAAACAGCGCGCTGTACGCCATGCCCAGCATGGCCTGCAGTCCCTTTCGCGCAGGTTATCCACAGCCAGTTCCACAGCGATTGTGGGGCGCAGCACGGTTCAATGACAGCCGTGTGAATCCCAGACCCGTTGCGCGCTGTGATGGAGGATGCCGTGGCGGCGGGCGAGGGCGTGTCGATCCTTGCTGTAGCCGCCGCCGATAACCCCGACCACCGGGATGTCGCGGCCCAGGCAATGGCGCATCACCCGTTCATCGCGCTCGGCCACCCCGGCGTCGGTCAGTTGCAGATAACCGAGGGCATCGTCCTTGTGCACATCGACGCCAGCGTCGTAGAGCACCAGATCCGGTTGATACAGCGGCAGCAGGTAATTGAGCGTGTCATCGACCACCTGCAGATAGTCGGCATCGCCCATGCCTTTGGGCAGCGGAATGTCCCAGTCACTTTCGGCTTTGCGCGCAGGAAAATTCTTCTCGCAGTGCAGGGAAACGGTAATCGCCTCCGGCGTGTCATGCAGAATCCGCGCGGTGCCGTCGCCCTGATGCACGTCGCAGTCGAAGATCAGCACGCGATTGACCCGGCCGCTCTGCAACAGGTACTGGCTGATGATCGCCAGGTCATTGAAGATGCAGAATCCGGCGGGGTAATCGTAGTGAGCGTGATGGGTGCCGCCGGCCAGATGACAGGCCAGGCCATGCTCCAGGGCTTTCTCTGCCGCCAGGATCGAACCGCCCACTGCGCGTACGGTGCGCCGCGCCAGCGCTTCATTCCACGGCAGGCCGAGGCGCCGTTGGTCTTCGCGGGACAACTCGCCGCTCATGTAGCGTTCGATATAGCTGCGGTCATGGGCGAGGGCGAGGATGTCGTTGGGGCAGATCTGCGGGCGCAGCAGGTCGGCGTCGCGGGTCAGGCCGCTGTCGACCAGGTGATCGCGCAGCAGCCGGAACTTGTCCATGGGAAAGCGGTGATCCGCGGGAAACTCGGGGCTGTAGTCTTCGTGATAGATCAACGGCAAGGGCATGGCTTGTTTCGCGCAGAACCAGGGAAAGAATGAACGATCCTACCAGCGATGTAGACTCAACGGCATGGAAATGGAGGGGACGATGGAGCCGATACTGGAGCTGCAAAGCGCGCGTTTGTTGATGCGTCAGTGGCAGGACGAGGATTTGCCGGCATTCGCCGCGATGTGCGCCGATCCACAGGTGATGCGCTACTTTCCGGCGCCGCTGACCCGGCTCGAAAGCGCCGCATTGATCGGCCGCGTGCGCGGACATTTTGCCGAGCACGGCTTTGGCCTGTGGGCGCTGGAGCGCAAGGACACGGGCGAGTTCATCGGTTTCACCGGGTTGGGCGTGGTCGGCTTCGATGCGCCGTTTACCCCGGCGGTGGAGATCGGCTGGCGTCTGGCCAAGGAACACTGGGGCCTGGGTTACGCCAGCGAAGCGGCGTGGACCGCACTGCGCGCGGGTTTCGACCAGTTGAAACTGGAGGAAATCGTCTCGTTTACCGCCGGGCAGAATGCGCAGTCGGAGAAGGTCATGCAGGCGATCGGCATGCATCACGATCCACAGGATGATTTCGATCACCCCAAGCTTGCGCTCGATCACCCGTTGCGCCGTCATGTTCTGTATCGCATCAGCCGCGAACAATGGCTGCAAACCTTGCATGAATAAGCCGACACGGACGTTTACAATGGCCGCCATCGTATTTGGCCCGTGCCAGAACCTGAATCGTCCGCCGCGGCCAAGACTGCGCGGCCATTGCTTTGTGTGAGGAGAATCTGAATGAGCCAAGTGCTGGAAGATCTGGTCGATCTGCTGACCCTGGAACCGATCGAAGAAAACCTGTTCCGTGGTCGCAGCCAGGATCTGGGGTTCCGCCAGTTGTTCGGCGGTCAGGTGCTCGGCCAGTCGCTGTCGGCGGCTAGTCAGACGGTGGAAGAGGCGCGCCATGTGCACTCGTTGCATGGTTATTTCCTGCGCCCGGGCGATGCCAAGTTGCCGGTGGTCTATTCGGTTGATCGCGTGCGTGATGGCGGCAGTTTCAGCACCCGCCGCGTGACGGCGATCCAGAAGGGCCACCCGATCTTCACGTGCAGCGCTTCGTTCCAGTACGACGAAAAAGGCTTCGAGCATCAGGGCCAGATGCCGGCGGTGGTCGGCCCGGAAAACCTGCCCTCGGAGCTGGAACTGATCCAGCAGCGTGCGCACCTGATTCCCGAGCACATGCGTGAAAAACTGCTGTGCCCGAAACCGATCGAAGTACGCCCGGTTACCGAAAAGGATCCGTACAACCCGCAACCGGCTGATCCGATCAAATATGTGTGGTTCCGCGCCGACGGCGCCTTGGCCGACATCCCGGCGCTGCACAAATACCTGCTGGCGTACGCCTCGGATTTCGGCCTGCTGACCACTTCGATGCTGCCCCACGGCAAGTCGGTCTGGCAGAAGGACATGCAGGTCGCCAGCCTCGATCACGCGCTGTGGTTCCACAACGACCTGCGCGCCGATGACTGGTTGCTCTACGCGATGGACAGCCCGTGGGCCGGCAACTCCCGTGGTTTTTCCCGTGGCAGCGTGTTCAACCGGGCCGGGCAACTGGTCGCTTCGGTGACTCAGGAAGGCCTGATCCGCCATCGCAAGGACTGGGCATGAGCCTGACCGAGGTTCGTCATTGGGTGTTCGACATGGACGGCACGCTGACTGTCGCCGTGCATGATTTCGCGGCGATTCGCGTGGCACTGGCGATTCCGCCCGAGGACGACATCCTCACCCATCTCGCCGCATTGCCAGCGGATGAAGCGGCGGCCAAGCATGCCTGGTTGCTCGAGCATGAACGCGATCTGGCGTTGGGCTCGACCCCGGCCACCGGCGCGGTGGAGCTGGTGCGCGACCTGCATGCGCGCGGTTATCGCCTCGGCATTCTCACGCGCAATGCGCGGGAGCTGGCACACGTGACGCTGGAGGCAATCGGGTTGGCCGACTGCTTTGCGGTCGAGGATGTGCTGGGCCGCGACGAAGCACCGCCAAAACCGCATCCCGGCGGTTTGCTGAAACTGGCCGAAGCCTGGCAAGTGCCGGCCAGTGACATGGTGATGGTCGGCGATTACCGCTTTGATCTGGATTGCGGCCGAGCAGCGGGGGCGCGGACGGTGTTGGTGAATCTGCCGGATAACCCGTGGCCGGAGTTGACGGATTGGCATGCGAAGGATTGTGTTGAGTTGCGGCGGATGCTGCAGGCCTGAGATCGTTGTTGTCTGATTGGACGCCTTCGCGAGCAGGCTCGCTCCCACAGGGGAATGCATTCCAACTGTGGCATTTATTCCAAATGTGGGAGCGAGCCTGCTCGCGAAGGGGCCGGTGGATTCAGCAAAAAACTCACTGATCGAACAACGCCTTCTGCCCCTCCGCCGACGTCAACATCCCATCGCCGTCATGCCCGACCCCCGGCACTTCAATCAGCCGTTGATTGACCCCCTCGGGATGGCGACGCAGCAAATAACCGAAATACAGCTTCCCGCGCATCAAGCGGTAAGCCCCTTGCGCCTCGGCCGCGCAGCTCTTGTCCAGCGCCGGATGTTCCGGGTCGACGTCCTGCTGGCCGAGCAGATAAATCACCTCGCGTTTGACGTAAGCGCTCTCGACCTGCAACGGCGTTTGC
>NZ_RAZO01000340.1:1592-8542 GCF_004307535.1 Pseudomonas sp. Sample_9 | reverse complement strand
CAGATAAATCACCTCGCGTTTGACGTAAGCGCTCTCGACCTGCAACGGCGTTTGCCCGCCGGCATACACCGGCATGTCCGCCAGGCCGTACTTCCAGCGATTGAAACCCGGGCATTGCGCGTGATCGAACGCCACTGGCCGCTGCTCGTTGAAGTACGCATAAGACGAAGGATTGGCCACCACATAGCGCAAGCGAATGCCGTTGGCCTTGAGCGCTGGCTGATCCTTGGCGAGCAGGGCGTAACGCTGCACCACCTGACCACCGCCGGAGTGGCCGAAGATCACGATCTGCTTCACGTCCGGAAACTGTTTGCGATCGCTGACCCGCGCGACTATTTCGTCCAGCGCTGCGTAGGAACTCAGCGGATTTGGCCCGGTGGACAAGCCGCCGCCCATCCACTCGTTGCCCTGCCAGCGCAGCACCGTCGGCGGTAAGGAATACAGGCTGACGTCACTTTCATTGAGAAACTGCGGAGCGATCACCAGCGTGTGCGCGGTCTGCCCGGCGAGTTCGGCGGCACTTTCCGCGCTTTTGCGGTAGGTCTCGGCGTTGCGCAGGCGACCGTGAATGACGATCAGCACCCGCTCGATCTTTTCCGGTGCCGGCCCGATGCCCACTGCCATTTCCCCGGCCTTGAGTTGCAGGCGACCGGGGCTGATCGCATCGACGCCGGCCGCTTGCGCGGTGCCGGCGATGAACAGTAACGCCACAAGCCATTTATGCATTTACAGGGTTTTCGCCGCGAAGGTGTCGCACTGGCTTACCTGGCCTTGCGCGAATCCGGTTTTGAACCAGCGCACCCTTTGCGCTGACGTACCGTGGGTAAACGAGTCCGGCACCACGCGGCCCTGACCCTGTTGCTGCAAGCGATCATCGCCGATGGCGTTGGCGGCGTTCAAGGCTTCCTCGATGTCGCCCGGTTCCAGCCAGTTCAAGCGTTTCTGCGCGTTATACGCCCAGACACCGGCGAGACAGTCGGCCTGCAATTCCTGACGAACCAGCAAGCCGCCGTCGCCCTCCATCTGCCGGCCTTGCTGACGCGCCGCCTGCATCTTCGCCGAGACGCCCAGCAGCGTCTGCACATGGTGGCCGACTTCGTGCGCAATCACGTAAGCCTGAGCGAAATCGCCGGCGGCTTTGAAGCGCTGCGACATTTCCTGGAAGAAGGCCATGTCCAGATAAACCTTCTGGTCGGCCGGGCAATAGAACGGGCCGGTGGCAGAAGTGGCCATGCCGCACGCGGAGTTCACCCGATTGCTGAACAGCACCAGTGTCGGGTCTTTGTATTGGCGTCCGGCCTGCTGGAAGATCGGACCCCAGGTGTCTTCGGTGTCGCCGAGGATCGAGCGGACGAATTCAGCCTGTTCATCATTGGCCGGTGGCGCCTGGCGGGTTTGCGAAGTAGCCGCCGGTTGCTCCATCTGCCCGGTCAACTGGCCGAGGATCTGCATCGGGTCCTGGCCGGTGAGCCAGCCGATGCCGACAATCAGCACAATAGCGGTCAGGCTCAGACCCTTGCCGCCACCGAAGCGCATGCCGCCGCCACCGCCGGCATCATCACCCCGGGCGTCGACGACGTTGTCACTGCGTCGGCCTTTTTTCCATAGCATGTGGGAATCCTCTTTTATTGCCGGTGATGAATCTGCTGGTGATGAGTGTTGCCGCTGTGTGAGTGTGGCGCCAGTCCGGTCGTCCGTCCATGCACACGCGCCCACATGGTGCGGGCCTGGTATTGACGGCCGAGCGGGCCGTGAATTCAATCCCGAGTGGAATTTCTTCCGTCGAATTCATGAACCCGCTGTTTCGACGGCAGTCTGTGATGTTGCACACTGGCCGGGCGCCGAAGTGGCGGGAATCTTGCCTCAAGGTTTTGCCTGGCGGCGGTTTCCCGGCGAAGAAGAGTGCAACCTGTGCGGTTGCTGAAAGCTCAGCCGACTATGATTGCCACAACGATTGCCGCCAGCGCGAACGCTCGCCCGGATTTTTTTCAGAGATTGCCAATGACCGTCAGCACCCCGCTCTCCGGTGTCAACCAGCCCTTCAAGGGGATCTTGCTGATTGTCGTGGCGACGTTCCTGTTTTCCAGCCACGACGCGTTGTCGAAATACCTCTCCGGTTTTTATCCGATCGTGATGGTGGTGTGGGCGCGCTATGTGGTGCACACCTTGTTGATGGCGGGGATTTTCCTGCCGCAGTCCGGCTTGCGTGTGCTGCGCACGAAAAAACCGTTATGGCAGCTCGCCCGTGCCCTGTGCCTGCTCGGCACCAGCCTGTTTTTCACCACGGCGCTGCTGTACATCCCGCTGGCGGAAGCCACGGCGGTCAACTTTCTCGCGCCGGTATTGGTGACGGCGTTATCGGTGCCGTTGCTCAAGGAACGCGTGACGCGCGGGCAGTGGATTGCGGTGATCTGCGGCTTCATCGGCGTGTTGATCATCGTCCACCCGGGCGGCGAACTGTTCACCCCGGCGATCCTGCTGCCGTTCTGCTCGGCGCTGTTCTTCTGCTTCTACCAATTGCTGACGCGCAAGCTCGCCGAAGTGGACAGTCCGACCACCAGCAACTTCTTTGCCGGCCTGTGCAATACCCTGGTGATGAGCGCGCTGGTGCCGTTCTTCTGGCAAGTGCCGACGTGGACTCACGCCGCGCTGATGCTGGCGCTGGGCAGCTGCGGGATGACGGCGCATCTGTTCCTGACCCAGGCCTTCCGTCACGCCGCACCGGCATTGCTCGCGCCGTTCGGCTATTGCCAGATTGTCTTTGCCGGGTTGTTGGGCTGGCTGCTGTTCAATCACACCCCGAGCGGGTTGACGGTGATTGGTATCGCAGTGATCTGTTGCAGCGGATTGGCGGCAGCGTGGCAGCAGAGCCGGCGCTGAAGAGCGGATCCCGGTACAACTTGTGGGAGCGAGCCTGCTCGCGAAAGCGGTGGGTCAGTCGCCATATTCAGCGGCTGACGTGACGCCTTCGCGAGCAGGCTCGCTCCCACAATGGGATGTATGCAGGCAGGTTATTCGGTAACGGTCGGAATCTTGCGCGGTGCCATGAAGTACATCCACGTCAGTGCGAGGAAGTACATCGCCGGGATCAGCGTGAACAGCACTGTGTAGTTGTTGTTGGTGACGGTGAGGATGTGGCCGACGATCTGGGTCATGAACATCCCGCCGATCGCCGCGCACATGCCGCCGAAGCCGAACACCGTGCTCATCATGTGCTTGGGCGTGTAGTCCATCACCAGGCTCCAGATGTTCGCAGTCCAGGCCTGATGCGCGCCGATCGCCAGCGAGATCGCCGCCACCGCCACCCACAGATTCGCCGAGCCGGCAGCCATGACCACGCCGATGATGCAGCAGGCAAACAGCAACATCGACAGCAACCGCGCCTTGATCGAGTTCATGCCGCGACCGATCAGGAACGAGGACAGAATCCCGCCGCCGACACTGCCGAAGTCAGCCGTGACGTAGATGATGATCAGCGGAATACCCATCTGCGTCACGTTGATGCCGAGGTTGTATTGCTGATTGAGAAACGGCGGCAGCCAGTACAGATAGAACCAGAACACCGGCGCGGTCAGCGAGTAGGCGAGGGCGAAGGCCCAGGTGCCGCGCATGCGCAGGATCTTGCTGAACGGCACGCGGGCCTGTTCCGGTTCGACTTGCTGCTGGATGTAATCGAGTTCCGACTGCTTCACCGTCGGGTGATCTTCCGGATTGAAATACTTCAAGCCCCAGAACAGCAGCCAGATGCCGCCGAGTGCCGCCATGCACAGGAACGCCGCTTGCCAGCCCCACACATGCAGGACCAGTGGCAGCAGCATCGGCGTGAACATCGCCCCGACGTTGGTGCCGGCGTTGAAAATGCCGGTAGCGACTGCACGTTCACCGGCCGGGAACCACAGGCGCGTGGTCTTTACACAGGCCGGGTAGTTGGCCGCTTCCGTCAGACCGAGGATGAAGCGGCAGACCATGAAGCCGACCGCCGAGGTCGCCAGGCCATGGGCGCCGGTGGCCAGGCTCCAGAGCAGTACGGCGCAGAAGAACACGCGCTTGACGCCGACCCGGTCGATCAGACGTCCCTGCAGGACAAAACCGATCGCGTAGCCGACCTGGAACCAGAAATTGATGTTGGCGTAATCCATCGCCGTCCAGCTCATTTCCTTGGCGAGAATCGGCTGCATGACGCCGAGTGCGGCGCGGTCGATGTAGTTGAGGGTGGTGGCGAAAAACACCAGCGCCAGCATGCCCCAGCGGGTCTTGCCGACAGCCATGGCGCCGCGGATCTTGTCGCCTATGCCACCCGTGGCAGTGCTCATGGCCGGAGCCATGCGGGAAGTCTGTGAAGGAATCATGTGTTCCACCCGTTTTTGGATTTGTTATTTGGTGTTCTTTTCTGTCGAACACCTTGCCCGGTGGTTAGTGGCCGGACTCGATGTGCAACCGATGTTGGGCAGTGAACAAAAAATCGTCAATTCGCCAAATCGCCTTAGTGTTCGATAATCGCACGCAAAACTAACCGGGTAGTACACTTTAAATTGCTGCGCGCAGGGATGCAGCCAATAATTTCCCTCACTATAAAAACCCATTCCCTGGTAGGAGCTGCCGAAGGCTGCGATCTTTTGATTTTGCTGTTTTGGTAATCAAGATCAAACGATCGCAGCCTTCGGCAGCTCCTACAGTAAAGATAAAGCGGCGCAGTCCGGGAGTTGAAACATGCAGCGTTCCATTGCCACCGTTTCCTTGAGCGGCACCCTGCCGGAAAAACTCGAAGCCATTGCCGCCGCCGGGTTCGACGGCGTGGAGATTTTCGAAAACGACCTCCTGTACTACGACGGCAGTCCCCGGGAAATTAAACAGATGTGCGCCGATCTGGGGATCGCCATCACCCTGTTTCAGCCGTTTCGTGATTTCGAAGGCTGCCGCCGTGATCGTCTGGCGCGTAACCTGGAGCGTGCCGAGCGCAAGTTCGATCTGATGCAGGAGCTTGGCACCGACCTGGTGCTGGTCTGCAGCAACGCCTCGCCGGACAGTGTCGGCGATCAACAAATCCTCGTCGATGATTTGCGCCTGCTGGCTGAACGCGCCGGCGCCCGTGGTTTGCGCATCGGTTACGAAGCGCTGGCGTGGGGCCGTCACGTCAATACCTATCAGCAGGTCTGGGACATCGTCCGTCAGGCTGATCACCCCAACCTCGGCGTGCTGCTCGACAGCTTTCACACTCTGTCGCTGAAGGGCGATCCCAGCGCGATCGCCGACATTCCCGGCGACAAGATCTTCTTCGTGCAAATGGCCGACGCGCCGATCCTGGCCATGGACGTGCTGGAGTGGAGCCGGCATTTCCGTTGCTTCCCGGGGCAGGGCGAATTCGATCTGCCGGGTTTCCTCGCACCGATCATCAAGAGTGGCTATACCGGGCCGTTGTCGCTGGAAATCTTCAACGACGGCTTCCGCGCCGCACCGCCACGGGCCAACGCCGCCGACGGTTTGCGCTCGCTGCTGTATCTGGAAGAGAAGACCCGTCAGCGTCTCGATCAGGAAGCGCCGCCGGTGGCCAACCGTGAAATTCTTTTCGAAACGCCGCCCGCCAGCGAATACAACGGTGTGGAATTTCTCGAGTTTGCCGTCGACGAAGCGCTGGGCGCGAAGCTCAGTCACTGGCTGCAACGCCTCGGTTTTGCCAAGGCCGGGCAGCATCGCTCCAAGAGCGTCAGCCTGCTGCGTCAGGGCGATATCAACCTGATCCTCAACTCCGAGCCGTATTCGTTCGCCCACAGCTTTTTCGAAGCCCACGGCCCGTCGCTGTGCGCCACTGCGGTGCGGGTCAAGGACAGCGCCAGTGCACTGGCCCGCGCCGTCGCTTACAAGGGGCAGCCCTATCGCGGGCTGGTCGGGCCGAATGAACTGGAGCTGGCGGCGGTGCGCGCGCCGGACGGCAGCCTGATTTATCTGGTCGATGCGGACGCCGACGTGTACGGCACCGATTTCAATCTGTTGCCGGACGCGCAGACCGGCGGCGGCCTCAAGCGTATCGATCACATGGCCATGGCGCTGCCGGCGGACAGCCTCGACAGTTGGGTGCTGTTCTATAAAAGCCTGCTGGATTTCGAAGCCGACGATGAAGTGGTGCTGCCCGATCCGTACGGCCTGGTGAAGAGCCGCGCACTGCGCAGTCGCGACAGTTCGATCCGGCTGCCGCTGAACATCTCCGAGAACCGCAACACTGCCATTTCGCATGCGCTGTCGAGTTATCGCGGCTCCGGTGTGCACCACATCGCCTTCGATTGTGACGACATCTTCGCCCAGGTCAGTCGCGCCAAAGAGGCCGGCGTGCCGCTGCTGGACATCCCGCTCAATTACTACGACGACCTCGCCGCGCGCTTCGATTTCGACGATGAATTCCTCAGCGAACTGGCCTATTACAACGTGCTCTACGACCGTGATGCCCAGGGCGGCGAGTTGTTTCATGTCTACACCGAGCCGTTCGAGGGGCGGTTCTTCTTCGAGATCATCCAGCGCAAGAATGGCTATGCCGGCTATGGCGCGGCTAACGTTGCGGTACGGCTGGCGGCGATGGCCAAATCGCGCAGCGGTGCGGTGCGTCAGGCGAAGTTGTAGGGAATTCGTAAACGCGGGATCAAACACCGGCTGCGCGGCTTCCTTCACTGTCCCGCGCGGCCCATAATCGCCGCTTGTACAGTGATGGCCGTGAGCCCGCGATGACCATGAATTCAGAACTTTCCGCCGCTGCTGTCGAGTCCGACGCAGTGCCGCGCAAGAGTCGCAAGAACAACCCGGAAAAGACCCGTGAGAACATTCTGCAGGAGGCGATCGTCGAGTTCGTCCAGCAGGGCCTGTCCGGCGCCCGCGTCGACGCGATCGCCGAGCGGATCCACACCTCCAAGCGCATGATCTATTACTACTTCGGCAGCAAGGAGCAGTTGTACGTCGAGGTG
>NZ_RAZO01000340.1:0-1492 GCF_004307535.1 Pseudomonas sp. Sample_9 | reverse complement strand
GGCATCGATGCGCTGGACGTGCACCTGCTGATCAGTTCGTTCTGCTTCTATCGCGTGTCGAACCGCCACACGCTGGGGGAAATCTTCCAGATCGACCTGCCGGACGAAACCATCAAGCAGCGCCACCGCGAGATGATCTGCGAATCGGTGTTGCGCTACCTGAAGGCCTGAATCGATCTTCCCTGTGGGAGCGAGCCTGCTCGCGAGAGCGGTGTGTCAGTCGCCCTGTTCGTTGACTGAATCGACGCCTTCGCGAGCAGGCTCGCTCCCACAGGGGGCCGCCCTGAAATTCAGCCATTCATGCTCTGAAAATGCTCAAGCATGCGCTGCGCATCCGCCTCCACGCCGCTGAACAATTCAAACGCCTTGACCGCCTGAAACACTGCCATGTTACCGCCATCCAGGGTGCGGCAACCCAACGCACGGGCGTCGCGCAGCAGTTGGGTTTCCAGCGGGAAATACACGATTTCCGCCACCCACATTTGCTTGCGCAGCAACTCGGCCGGCACTGGTGTACCCGGCAGCTTGGCCATGCCCATCGGCGTGGTGTTGACCAGGCCATCGGCCTGCGCCAGCGCACCTGGCAAATCCGCTCCGGCCTGCGCGCGACTGGCGCCAAAATGTTGATTCAGATTGTTTGCCAGGCTCTCGGCACGCTCGCGGTCGACATCAAAAATCGTCAATTGCCGTACGCCTTCGCTGAGCAGCGCGTGGGCCACTGCCGCGCCAGCCCCACCGGCGCCCATCTGGACTACACGTTCACGGGCAGCGTCCGTCAGACCCCGGCGAAAACCCTCGGCGAAACCGAGGCAATCGGTGTTATGGCCGACACGCTTGCCGTCCTTCAACACCACCGTGTTCACCGCGCCGATGCCACGGGCTTCCGGCGACAATTCGTCGAGCAGCGGGATGACCGCCTGTTTGCACGGGAAAGTGATGTTCAGTCCGGTGTAATTCATCCGCTCCGCCGCTTGCAGCAAGTCGGGCAGGGCCGTGCTGTCGAGGCGCAATTGATCGAGGTCGATGAGCTGGTATAGATAACGCAGGCCCTGCGCATCACCTTCGTGCTCATGCAGTGCCGGCGTGCGTGAAGCCTGAATCCCGGCGCCGATCAGCCCGGCGAGTATCACCTTGGAACGCGACATGGTTCTTACCTCTGCAACCGCTGGCTGAAATGCTCCAGCGCCAGGCGATAGCCATGGCTGCCGAACCCGCACATCACCGCCGTGGCAATGCCGGAAACAAACGAGTGATGACGGAACGGCTCGCGGGCATGCACGTTGGACAGATGCACCTCAATCACCGGCAATTCACTGGCGACCAGCGCATCGCGAATCGCCACGGACGTGTGCGTCCACGCCGCCGGATTGATCACGATCCCGGCACAACGACCGCGCGCGGCGTGAATCCAGTCGAGCAGCTCGCCTTCATGATTGGTCTGGCGAAATTCCACGGTCAGGCCGAACTCGTCAGCCGCGCGACCACACAGCGC
>NZ_RAZO01000206.1:0-2235 GCF_004307535.1 Pseudomonas sp. Sample_9 | reverse complement strand
CGCAGCGCGGCCGCTTGCTGACTGTTGAGGTAGGTTTCTTTTACCGAAGGGTGGACGATGAACTTGTTCCAGAAGTTTTTACCGCAGAAGGCGCGCGAGCCAGTACTGGTCACGCTACCCAACGCATCTTCCTGCATATCCAACGCCTCGCCGCATTGAACCCGCAGCTCAGTCTCTGGATCCGCCAGTCCCATGGACATCCTTTGACGCTTCACACCGAAGCGGTCATAGAGATCCAGCAGTACGGTTTTGCCATCGGCGTCGAGGATCTGGCCATTCAGTGCGCCCATACGCTGGAATTCGTGCGTGGCGTCCAACTGGCGCCGCGCCTTGGCCAGGCGTGCATTGACCACGTCCTGCACCGCCTGCAGTTCAGTGCGAGTGCCGAAGGCACGGATGCCTTGGATCTCGTCAGCCTTGATCGTGAAGCGCTCAGGCAGATGCACGGTGTTGAACGGGATGAGGTTGCGCTTGCTGGCAGCAACCACCAGGCCAGAACCACCACGCTCACCAGCAGGCACCAGTGCCAGAGTGTCGCCGTCCTTTTCAATCTGCACGGTCAGAGTGGTAATGCCTTCCTCGCGGAACAGGCCCAAGGCGCTGATGCGCCCTGGCAGGTACGGTTGATCATTGAGTGCAGCGGTGAGCGAAGTAACGGTAAACGCTTCGTCGTCAAAAATGGCGATATCGGCCATGGGTACTCTCCAGAAACGAAAAATCCCGCACGCGGCGGGATGCAAAATAAAGAGGGAAATGCTTCAGCGGACGATCAGCGAATGTGCGGCCAGGGCTTTCTCAGCGGCCAGATCGAGGCCGGTCAAGTGCGCTTCGCTGACCTCGGCCAGCCGCACCACGGCGCGACCGCGACGCACCACGTCGGATTCACCGAGCGGGCCGTAAAGAATGGCGACAGCGTTTTCTGTGCCGTCCTCTGCCGTTGGGTTGTACGGTGCGAATTCGCCGCTGGCAGTCACCAGCCCGAGAATTTGTCCAGGCCACAATGCTGGACCCGCCGCAACATTGATCGCTTCGCGCGAGATCGTGCCAGCGCCCTCGGACAGCAGGAATTCACCTGCGTGCATCGGTTCCTGTTTGATGGTCATGCTCGTGCTCCTTTCGCGCCGCGCGCGGTTCCTGTTTGAGCCGCTTGGCGAGCAGCCCAAATCGAGTTGGGGTCAGGTTGTTTGGCCAGCACCTTGGGCGCTGGGTCATCGTCCAGTGGCAGGCTGTTGTCGATTTCAAAGCCCTTACCGCTGGTAACGATCTTGTCGAAAAGACGCGCCCGCACTGCTGCAGCATCCAGCCCTGCCGCGACATACTCGGCGCTGAATTCCGGCAGACGCGCGGCCACGCAGAGGTCGTTCACCGCCTTGGCGCGTGCCAGACCCGCCAAAACGATCTCTTCGCTTTCAAGCTGAGTGGACTTGAGCAGTGGCTCGACCAGGTTGCTGATGCCCGCCGTTGTGCAGCGCTGAGTGATCATCAGTGCCAACTTGGCAGAGTCCACTACAGGCGGCACCTGCGGCGGATCGACAGGTTCCAGTTCGGGATCCGGTTCAGGTGGTTCGTCGAGTTGCGCCACCAACTCAACCGGAGCGTGCTGGAACCGTTGCAACACAGCTCCTTGACCGAGGCATGCTTTGACTTTGATGCCGCTTCCGACTTCGTCTGCAAGACCAAGAGCCACCGCTTCGTTAGCAGTCAGCCAGGTTTCAGCATCAACCATTTGCCGCAGTTCGGCGTCATCGATGTCGGGCGCCTTGGCTTTATAGGCCGCGATGATCGCCTCCAAGGTTTGATCCAATACATCAGCGACCCGGCGGAAGTCCTCAGCGCCACCGCCTGCATAGGTGTATGGGTTGTGAATCATCAACATGGCGTTCGCCGCGATGACTACGCGGTGTGCACCGCATACGGCCACACTGGCCGCACTCGCGGCCAGTGCATCGATTCGCCCGGTGCAGCGCTCGCCCAGACGCGACAGCGCATTGTGCATGGCCAGTCCGTCGAACAGGTCGCCGCCGATACTGTTGAACGCGGCGATCACCGGAGACACACCATCATCCATGGCGCGCAGATCCTGCACGAACTGGTTGGCAGTGATGCCCCACGCGCCGATCTCGCCGTAGACGAAAACCTCGATCACTCGCTCGGTGGCCTCTCCACTCGCCTGCAGGGCATACCAGGTCTTGTCCTGAACCTCGACGCGCTTTCCCGCGCGGTTGTAAATGCGCG
>NZ_RAZO01000509.1:17494-30358 GCF_004307535.1 Pseudomonas sp. Sample_9 | reverse complement strand
AGCCGAGCGCCAGACGAATCGCATGGGGCGTATGGGCCGACAGCGAAAACGGCTCAGCGCTGGTGACCGAAATCTGCTGCTGCATCAACTCCACCACGATCTGATCGGCACGCACGTCTTCCGGCAACGGCAGCCACAAAAAATACGAAGCCGGATGAGCAATGTAGCGCAGCCCTTTCAGCACCTCGGCGGCCAAGGCCTGTCGAGCCATGGCATCGCTGCGCTTCTGCTCTTCAAGCACGGTGACGGTGCCGTCATCGAGCCAACCACAGGCAATGGCGGTCATCACCCCGGGGGTGTTCCACGTCGTCGCGCGAATGATCCGTTCCAGTGCAGGCACTTGAGGCAGCGGCGCGGCAATGAAGCCGACCCGCAATCCGGTGGCGATGTTTTTCGACAGGCCCGATACGTAAAACGTCCGTTCCGGTGCCAGTTCAATCAACGGGCATGGCGGGTTCTCGACCAGAAACGCGTAGGCCGCATCTTCGATAAGTGTCAGATCATAGCGGCGGGCAATCGCCACCAATCGTTCGCGCTGTTCCAGTGGCATGACCCAGCCCAGCGGATTGTGCAGCGTCGGCATGCTGTATACGGCGCGCACCGCACGCTGGCAACAGAGTCTGTCCAGTGCCGGCAAATCCGGGCCGTGCTCCGTCATCGGGATCGCCAGCACTTCCAGATGCAGCGCGTCGGCCAGCACCTTGAATCCCGAATAGGTCAGCGCATCGGCGGCAATCACATCGCCGGGTTTGAGCAGAGCCATCAGCGTCACCGCCAAACCTTGCTGAGCGCCGTTGACGATCAGCACTTGGTCGGCTTCAACCGCCACGCCGCGTGTCGACAAATGTCGCGCCACCGAGGCGCGTTCGTGGGCACGCCCGGCGTGGGGTTGATAACGCAGCAGGGCTTCCAGATCACCGGACAACGCCAGTTGACGCAACGCCGTGCGCAACAGTTCAGCCTGACCTGGCAAGGAGGGATAGTTGAAATTCAGGTCGATCATGCCGACCGCGACATCTTTCTGATCAATGCCCTGCCCCGGCGCCAGCGACGTTTCCCGGACAAACGTGCCGCGCCCGGCTTCACCACTGACCAGGCCCATCGCTTCAAGCTCGGCATAAACCCGTGAAGCGGTAACCAGTGCCAGTCCTTCCTGGCTCGCCAGCTGCCGATGCGTTGGCAGTCGCGTGCCCGGCGCCAATCGTCCGCCACGAATGTCTGCCGCATAGCGGTCAACCAGGGTCTTGTAACGGGAACGCGGCATGTCGGCTGTATCCATGACAATTTTTTGATTGTGCTGATTCTCGGCCCTAGGATCGCAGCGACACAAGCCACTTCTTGAGTGCCACCGACATGGACACAACATCGACTGCAAACAACCCCTCGCTGGAAAGAACCAGTGGCTGGATCAACGGCTTGATCGGCGTGCTGATCTTCAGCGGTTCACTGCCGGCCACACGTTTGGCGGTGCTGGAATTCGATCCGGTGTTTCTGACCGTGGTGCGAGCAGCGATCGCCGGCGCACTGGCGGTCGGACTTCTGCTGTTGTTCAAGCAACAGCGACCGTCGCGCCATCAGTGGCTGTCGCTGTTGATTGTGGCGCTGGGTGTGGTGTTGGGTTTTCCGCTGTTGACCGCGCTGGCATTGCAGCACGTGACGTCAGCGCATTCGATCGTGTTTGTAGGATTGCTGCCGCTGGCCACGGCGATATTTGCCGTGTTGCGTGGCGGTGAGCGGCCACGGCCGGTGTTCTGGATCTTCTCGATCCTGGGCAGCGCATTGGTGGTTGGCTTCGCCCTGTCCCAGGGACTGAGCGCCTCGCCGACCGGGGATCTGCTGATGCTCGCGGCGATCCTGGTTTGCGGCCTCGGTTACGCCGAAGGCGCGAAACTGTCACGCAGCCTCGGTGGCTGGCAGGTGATCTGCTGGGCGCTGGTGTTGTCGTTACCGCTGATGACAGTGCTGAGCCTATGGCTGGCGCCCGCCTCGTTCGCCGACATCAGCATTTCGGCGTGGATGTGCCTGGCTTACGTGTCGCTGTTCAGCATGCTGATCGGCTTCGTGTTCTGGTATCGCGGTCTGGCACAAGGTGGAATCGCAGCGGTCGGGCAGTTGCAGTTGCTGCAGCCGTTTTTTGGTCTGGCACTGGCGGCGACGTTGCTGCATGAGCAGGTCAGTGTCGGCATGCTCGGCGTCACGCTGGGGGTGATTCTTTGCGTGGCCGGAGCGAAGAAATTCGCCAGGTAATGTTCAGTGTTCGGCTTTCCATTGCCGAGGACTGAGCCCGGTCTTGCGCCGAAACGCCCGGGCCAGCGCCGACGGACTTTCGTATCCAACCTCCTCGGCAATCAGTGCAATCGGCCGGCCCTCGCGCAGGCGTTTCTGCGCAAGACTGACGCGCCAGCTCAACAGATAATCGGCCGGCGTCTGCCCGACCACGCGGCGGAACTGCTCGGCAAAACCGGCGCGGGACTGGTTCGCCGCCGCCGCGAGATCGGCCACACTCCAAGGCTTGTGCGGCTGCTCGTGGATCAGGTTCAAGGCGCGAGACACCCGCGGATCCGCCAGCCCGGCCATCATGCCCGGTTGCTGATCACGACTGCCGATGAGATGGCGCAGCAGCAGAATCACCAGCAGTTCAAACAGGCGATCCATCACCGCCACGCGCCCGCAATGTCCTTCAAAAGCTTCGTTGAACAGCCAGTCAAGGGTGCTGCGCAATTGCGGGATGTCGGTGAGTTTCAATACCAGATAGTCAGGCAACGCGGCGGCCAGGGCATTGCCCGAGCCACCGTCGAAGGTCAGCGAGGCACAGACAACCTGGCTGGCCATGGCCTCATCGGCAGACATCCGGTGGGTGAACGGCCGGGGAAAGAAAATCAGCGACGGTTCTTCCAGGCGAATTTCCCGCTCGTTGCCCGGTTTGAGCAGCAACGCCCCGGCTTGCAGAACATGCACATGGCCGACCGGTTCGCCTTCGTGAACGCTCACGCCGCAAAACGCGCCGCTATGGAAGGTGCCGGCGTTCACACCGAAATGACTGAGTAATGTGGAAAGGCGATCCATGGCTGACTCCCGAAGGCATATCTGGACGATCTGCCGCATATCCTCGACGATTTGCCGCCAAAGCGCCATTGGCAGCCCCTAAGATCTCTCCATCGCCGCTGCACTTCGCCGCGGATTTTCGGAGAATCACCATGAGCCGCATCCCTGCAATCAGCCTCGACACCGCCACCGACGCCACCCGTCCCGCACTGGAAGGCGTAAAGAAAAAAATCGGCTTCCTGCCCAACGTCTTCACCACCCTCGCCCAGGCGCCGGTTGCATTCGACACTTACCTGCAAGCCTCGGCCATCCTCGGCAAGACCTCATTGAGCGGCAAAGAGAAAGAAGCCATCTACCTCGCCACTTCGCAGGTCAACGGTTGCGACTATTGCCTGTCCGCACACACCGTGTTTGCCGGCAAAGCCGGGCTGTCGGCGCAGGACATCATCGCGGCACGTCACGGCGAACTGAATGCCTACGCCACCCTCGCCCGCCAACTGACCGAAACCCGTGGCCACTTGAGCGATGAACAATTGGCCGCTGCCCGCGCTGCCGGTATCGATGACCGCAAGATCATCGAAGTGATTGCCCTGGTGGCCGTGCAGACATTGACCAACTACCTGAACAACACGGCGCTGACCGACATTGACTTCCCGGCCGTCGAGGCCTGAGCAGTCGCTCACGATCCGCGGATAAAACCGGTGGCGAAAAGACGCTCTTTTCGCCACCGCTGTTTTTTGCTGCCATGATGTACGTCAGAATAATTCGCAGCGCAAACAGTGTCTGGTGCGCTGAAACCAAACAGCCTGTGCGCAGGTCTTTGTTCTCAGACAAATGCCCCGGAAAGACACGAACCCCATGACAGACTGGTTGCAAGACAACGGCGAGATGGCCGGGCAGATCCGCCATCACGACTGGGCGAATTCGCCCCTCGGCCCGTTGGAAAACTGGCCCGATGTACTCAAGACCACTGTCTCGCTCAGTCTCGCCTCGCATTTCCCTCAGGCGATCGTCTGGGGCCCGCAACTCATCACTCTCTATAACGACGCCTTCGTACCGATTCTCGGCGACAAGCCGCACGCGTTGGGACGCCCTTTCAGCGACATCTGGAAGGAAGCCTGGGACGAGATCAGCCCGATTGCGGAGGCCGCGTACTCCGGTCAGGCCACTTACATCGAAAACTTCGCTCTGCAGATCGAACGCGGCAAAGGCCCGGAGCAGGCGTTCTTCACTTTTTGCTATAGCCCGATTCGTGACTCCCACGGCAATGTCGTCGGCATGATCGACACCGTCACCGAGACCACCCAGACCGTTTATCTCAACCGACGCCTGGCGGTCCTCGATGCCATCGGCGAAGCGGTGACCAATGCCACGGATGCGCAAGCAATCCTGGCGGCGAGCACGCGGCTGATGGTCGAGCAACTGCGCCTGTCCAATTGCGCTTACGCCGACATGGATGCCGACGAAGACGGCTTCACCATTCGCGGCGACTATGCAGCGCCGGGTTCGCCGAGCATCGTCGGCCACTATCGTTTGCGCGATTTCGGCGAGAAAGCCGTACGTCTCCTGCGCGCGGGTCAACCTTTGGTGATCCACGACAACCGCAGCGAATTGCCGCCGGAGGAATCAGCGACCTTTCAGGGCATAGGCATCACCGCCACCATTTGCGTGCCGCTGATCAAGCAAGGTCGTCTTACCGCGTTAATGGCCATTCACGACAAAGTGCCGCGTGTCTGGTCGAGCTTCGAACAGGCGCTGCTCAGCGAAGTCACCGAACGTTGCTGGGCGCACATCGAACGGGTGCGCGCCGATGCCAACGTGCGCGAGGGCCTGCTTGCATTGGCCGAACTCAATGCCACGCTGGAGCAACGGGTCGAAGAGCGCAGCCTGCGTCTGGCCCAGGCCGAGTCGGCGTTGCGCCAGTCGCAGAAGCTCGAAGCCATCGGCCAATTGACCGGCGGCGTCGCCCATGACTTCAACAATTTGCTGACGATCATTCGTTCGTCGGTGGATTTTCTGCGCCAGCCCAACCTGCCGGAAGAACGCCGCCAGCGCTACATGCGCGCGGTTTCCGATACGGTCGAGCGCGCCTCCAAACTGACCAGCCAGTTGCTCGCCTTCGCTCGCCGTCAGCCGCTCAATCCGCAGGTGGTCGATGCCGGCGAACGGCTGGCCAATATTGGCGAGATGCTCGAATCGGTCACCGGCGCGCAGATTCACGTGTGCGTCGAGCGCCCGGATCACCCCTGCTACATCCGCGTCGATCTAAGCCAGTTTGAAACCGCGTTGATCAACATCGCCCTGAACGCTCGCGACGCCATGAATGGTCAGGGTGAACTGAAATTGCGCCTGGAGTGCCACAAAGCGCTGCCGCCGATTCGCGGCCACGCTGGGTCCAGCAGCCATTTCGTGTCGATTGCCCTGGCCGACACCGGTGCCGGCATCGACGCACACACCCTCGAACACATCTTCGAACCGTTCTTTACCACCAAGGCTGTCGGCAAAGGCACGGGTCTGGGGCTGTCGCAGGTGTTCGGCTTCGCCAAGCAATCGGGTGGCAACGTCGATGTTTCAAGCGTGATTGGCCAAGGCACTGAGTTCACCTTGTATTTGCCGCAAGTGCCGGCGGACGAGGCTGAACTCGACGATACCGAGGACGATGGCGAGGTGCAGCCGGCCTGCGAAAGACGTCGGGTGCTGGTGGTCGAGGACAATCTGGAGGTTGGCCGTTTCGCCAACCAGATTCTGCAGGATCTGGGTTATGAAACCGCGTGGGCGACCAACGCCGAAGAAGCCCTGCAACTGGCCGGCGGCGATGCCATGGCGTTCGATGCGGTGTTTTCCGACGTGGTAATGCCGGGCATCACCGGCGTCGCATTGGCCAAGGAGTTGCGCCAGCGCCGTCCCGATCTGCCGGTGATTCTGACCTCTGGCTATAGCGAAGAACTGGCCCGCAGCGGTTACGAAGGTTTCGAATTTCTCGCCAAGCCCTACTCCGCCGAACAGGTCTCGCGAATTCTCGGCAAGACCTGGCTCAAGGATGCAACGCCCGCGATTTCAGTCGTGATCGACGCCGGCGCGCTTGAGTAATTTTTTGCAGCGCTCCGACAGATGAAACACCTGGAGATGCTTGCCAGCCTTGGCGTAGCGCTCACGCAGGGTTTTCAACGCGGCAATCGCCGAGTAATCGACAAAGCTCAGGTGTCGGCAGTCGAGAGTGACTTTGGCCGGATCGTTGGCCGGATCGAATTGGTTGAGAAACGGCGTGGTCGAGGCAAAGAACAGCGTGCCGTGCAGGCGATAGAGCTTGCTGCCGTCCGCTTCCAGATGTTCATCGGCGTACAGTTCGCGGGCCTGCTGCCAGGCGAAATTGAGCGCGGCGATGATGATCCCGCACAGCACGGCCGTGGCCAGGTCGGTGAACACGGTGATGGTGGTCACGGCGATGATTACCAGCACATCGTGCAGCGGCACCTTGTTGATCACTCGCAACGAAGCCCAGGCGAAGGTCTGCTGCGACACCACGAACATCACCCCCACCAGCGCGGCGAGCGGAATACGCTCGATCAGCGGTGACAGAAACAGAATGAACAACAGAATCAGCACCCCGGCAACCACGCCAGACAAGCGCCCGCGCCCGCCGGAGCTGAGATTGATTACGGTCTGGCCGATCATCGCGCAACCACCCATGCCGCCGAACGCGCCGGACACCATGTTCGCCGCGCCGAGCGCCACGCACTCACGATCCGGATAGCCACGGGTTTCGGTGATTTCGTCGGTCAGGTTCAGCGTCAGCAGGGTTTCCAGCAGGCCGACCATCGCCATCAGGATCGCGTACGGGGCGATGATGCGCAGGGTTTCCAGGCTCCACGCAATGTCCGGCATGGCGAAAGTCGGCAGACCGCCGGCGATGTGCGCCATGTCGCCGAGGGTGCGGGTCGGCAAACCGAACAGGTAAACCAGCAGGCCGACGCCAAGGATCGCCACCAGCGCCGGCGGCACCGCTTTGGTCAGGCGCGGCAGGATGTAAACGATGGCCATGGTCAGCAGCACCAGCCCGGTCATCAGGTACAGCGGCGTACCGCTGAGCCAGTGCTCGCCGCTTTTGAAGTGCTCCAGTTGCGCCAGGGCAATGATGATCGCCAGGCCGTTGACGAAACCGAGCATCACCGGATGCGGCACCATGCGCACCAGTTTGCCCAAGCGCAACAGCCCGAACGCCATCATGATCAGACCACCGAGCAGCACCGTTGCCAGCAGATATTGCACGCCGTGTTGCACCACCAGCGCGACGATCACCACCGCCATCGAACCCGCCGCACCGGAAACCATGCCCGGTCGGCCGCCAAACAACGCTGTCAGCGTGCAAATGATGAACGCGCCGTACAGGCCCATCAGCGGATTGAGATGCGCGACCAGCGCGAAAGCAATGCATTCGGGCAACAGGGCGAACGAGGTGGTGAGTCCGGCGAGGACATCGGCGCGCAGACGAATCGGTTTCATGGCTTACCTGACAGAGCGGCCGTCGAGCACGGCCGCTGTTTTCGCGAAAAAAGAGGGAGGCGAATGTTACGGAATTGTTCGGCCTCGGGCCAGTGAAACACTGACATCGGTTGGCGCGGGCTGGAAATGGAAAACCTGATTGCTCAATGATGGCACTCTGCCCATAATTCGCACCCCCTTATGTTCTGTGCAAGGTATTGCCGTGAAGAAGTCTCTGCTGTTGATCCCGATGCTGGCGCTGCTGCTGCAAGGTTGTGGTATGACCATGACCCGCTACGAGCCGAGTTATGAAAACGTTCAGAAGCTCAAGCAGACCCCGCCTTTGAATGCGATCAGCAATCCGCAGGTCACCGCCGAATCAGGCGAAGGTTCTCTGGTAGTTCGCGCCAACCCTGTCCGCTCGCCGTCCGGCAGCATCCCGGCGCACATTCAGGACGCGATCACCGAAGAACTGCGCAAGGCCGGTCTGCTCGACCCGCAGGCTCAGCGTCAGTTAAAGGTTCTTGTGGTGAAAAACAACCTGTCCGCCGGGATGGGCACAGGCGACGGCCAGCTCGCTGCACGCTTCACTCTGCTCAACGGCAGTGATGTGGTGTACGACGCGACCAAAGATGTCAGCAGCCAGTGGAGCAGCAGCTTCTTCGGTTTCATCGCGATCCCGAACGCGGTCAACGCCTACAACCCGATGCTGCGTGATTTGCTCAAAGAGCTGTACAGCGATCCGAAATTTATCCAGGCGCTGAAGTAACCGACAAAAAAAGAGCCGCGATTGCGGCTCTTTTTTGGCTTCATGCCCGGGGAATACCGGCGTCCAGTGCCGAGTACTTCAGGTTGTTGTTATCAACCATCTGCTTGAGCAGCGCATTGACCTGACGGGTGAAGGTGTCGTTCACCGCGTCCTTCGGCGTGTTGGCCATCAGCGGAATGAACCAGATGCCGATCCAGGTGCCCACGGCGTCGTGGTTGCTCGCCGTCGTCACGGCCTGACCCTGCCCATCCTGCGCTTCCAGGCTCAGGGTGTACTGATCGCTGCCGTAGGCCGGGATGATCATCATGCTCAAACCACTGATGAAGGCCAGCACCATGGAACCGGCGTTCGGTGGATGGTTGTACATTTTCAGACGCAGGCTGTAGTCACCCGGCTGTTTCTCGAATTCGTCCAGCGTGACCCGACCAAACAGGCCGGAATCGGCAAGAATCTTCTGCAGCTGTGGCTTGAGTTGATCGCGCGCTTGCGGCACTTCCACTGCCGAGGCACTTTTCGGTTCGCCCTGGTAAAAGTCGAAATCGACGTAGACGTTTGGCTTGTTGGCGTAGTTGGCCATCGACGGCAGTGTCACCGGGGCCACTTCGTCTTTGGTGAAACTGGCACAACCGCCCAGCGCAAGAACCAGCCCCAGCGCCAGCATTTTCCCGAATTGCATGATGTCCGTCCCTCAGATGATTACCAGATGATGGCAATGCGCCTCCATCGCAGAAGCGGGCGGATTCTAGAGACAGCAATCGATTATGAAAAGGCTGAAGGGAAAAAATAGTTCGCATCGAAGCTTCGAGCATGGTCAGGGCATGAATTCCAGTTCCGACGTTCCATTGTTTTTGAAGCGCTCATACCAGGCTTGCAGAACATCAGGGAGCTTCTGCTTCCACTGCTGCGCATTGGTGTAGTAACGAAGATGTTCCTTGCCGCGGTCATCGTAGCTTTTGAAGATCAGCCAGACCTGCGCGTCGTCGGCACTCATCAGGATGCCGATGCCACCCAGACCACGCATCCACATTTCTACCACCTGAGCATCGGGCACATCTTTTGAGGCCTCGCCGATCTGCAATGAACCGGAGGTTTCCACGAGTTTCTGGTAGTCAGTCTTGAGCAGCGAACGCAGTGCCTGATCTTCTGCGGGCGTGCGAGCCAGACCGAGGCTGAGCAGATCGTAATCCAGCTTCAGCGGTTGTTCGGAAGCAACGTACCGACCGGCGTAATACACGCCCATGCCTCCGCCGCAGTCGGAGTCCGCACCGGTTTGCGTGACGTTCAGTACGCCATTGATGGGCGTGAAGGCGAGTTTGCAGGCGTCCTGAGCGTAAACGGCAGTTGCGTCGTTAAGTCGGGCAACGCCAGTCAGATCGCCAGAATTGGCGCCCTCGCCTGCTGATATATCGATGTCGATATGCGTGGCATCACGACGCTGGGTAACGACGGTCGCCAATGTCGAAGTGCCGCGCGGAATCAGTTGCCAGGTGGCATCCCAACTGAAGGGCTGAACCGCGTGTTCGAGCTCGGTGAGGCGCATCAGGTATTCGCGCCGCAGACATGCGCTCAGGGCACCGCAGGCGTTGCGGTTTTTCAGCCATTGGCGTTGGTCGGTTTTCAGAGCCTTGGGATCGGCAACTTTGCCCAGCGTTGTCCGCCATTGCTCGGCGAGCTTGTCGTCAAGGGTTGAGAGGTAGGGATCGCTGCAGATGGCTTTTTCGGTTTTGCTGGCGGCGCTGGTGCAATCGAAACTGCTGGCGTGAGCGGTGCAGGCAAGGACGAGAGAGGTCAGCGCCACGGCGTGACGCAGGGAGATAGCGAACATCGAGAGATTCCATTCTTCGGGCGGCGGGGAGTATGCCAGTGCTGCTGCCGTAAATCGCCGTTGTCGTAGAGCCTGCTCACCCCCTGTGGGAGCGAGCCTGCTCGCGAAGGCGGTATATCAGTCGGTTTGATGTTGGCTGTAACAGCGCTTTCGCGAGCAGGCTCGCTCCCACAGGGGTTTTGTGTGAGTTCAGAAGGTGATTTGGGCTGCCGGTTTGACGTCGATTCGCGCCACGGAACTGGTCAGGGCGGCGAAGTCCTTGTTGTGTTCGGCAATGATGTCCTCGGCGCTCATGTTGCCGTTATCCACCGTCGAATGCGCATCCTGCGCGACGACGATGTCGTAGCCCAGTGAATGCGCGCTGCGCACTGTGGCGTTGACGCAGTAATCGGTTTGCAGGCCGCAGATGATCAGGCGTTCGAAGTCCTCGCTGGGCAGCAGCTTGCCGAGCTCGGTCTGGTAGAAAGAGTCCCCGGTAGTTTTGCCTACAAGCAGGTCTTTCGTCGAAGTCAGCAGACCGTTAGCCAGTTGCCAACCGTCCGCCCCATGCACGAATGGACCGTCCTTTTCTTCATGCTGAATCAACACCACTGGAACGCCAGCGTCGCGGGCGCGCTGGCTCAGATCGTTGATCGTGGCGATCACGCGGTCGATTTCAAAGCACTGATATTCACCAGCACACAGCGCCTGCTGGACGTCGATGATCAGTAATGCGGTGGTCATGTCGAGCCTTCCTTGATCAGTCCTTGAGATGGGGCGGACTTGCGCCCGCCCCTCTTTTACTCCGCTCAGTAACCCAAAGACAAGCCGGTATTACGCCGTGGATCATTGGCGCCGTAGAAGCGATTCTTGCCAACCGGTTTGCCGCCCAGTGACGGCGCGCCGACCAAAATCGCGGCGATGTGGTTGGCATCCTGCGGGCCGGCAAACTTGTGACCCCAGCTTTCCAGAATCTTTTTCGTATCCGGGCTGGCGGCGAAGTCTTCGAGGTTGGTTTCCTCCGGCATCCACTGCTGATGGAAGCGCGGCGCGTCGACCGCTTCCTGCAAGCCCATGCCGTAATCGATGACGTTGAGCATGGTCAGCAAGGTCGCGGTGATGATCCGGCTACCACCCGGCGTGCCGACTACCATCACCACTTTGCCGTCCTTGGTGACGATGGTCGGACTCATCGACGACAGCGGCGCCTTGCCCGGTGCGATGGCATTGGCCTCCCCCTGGACCAGCCCGTACATGTTCGGCACGCCGACCTTGGAGGTGAAGTCGTCCATCTCGTCATTGAGGATCACCCCGGTCTTGCTCGCCATCACGCCCGCGCCGAACCAGTCGTTGAGCGTGTACGTCACCGAAACGGCATTGCCCCACTTGTCGACAATCGAATAGTGCGTGGTGTTGCTGCCTTCGTGGGGCGCTACACCGGGCTTGAGCTCAGCCGACACGCCGGCCTTCTGCGGCTGGATGGCGTCGCGCAGTTTGGTCGCGTAGTTCTTGTCCAGCAGATGCTCGATGGGATTTTTCACGAAATCCGGATCGCCAAGGTAGCTGTTGCGATCGACGTACGCGTGGCGCATCGCTTCGATCTGGTAGTGCATGCCCTGAGCCGAATGGAAGCCCAGGTCCTTCATCGGATAGCCTTCGAGGATATTCATGATCTGGCAGATCACCACCCCGCCGGAGCTTGGCGGTGGCGCCGAGACCACGTGATAGCCGCGATAATCGCACTCAACCGGGGCCAGTTCGCGGGTCTTGTATTTGTCCAGGTCAGCCTGGGTGATGATGCCTTTGTTGGCCTGACTGGAGGTGACGATGGCATCGGCGACCCAGCCTTTGTAGAAGCCGTCGGCGCCCTTGTCGGAAATCGTCCGCAGGGTTTTCGCCAGATCCTTTTGCACCAGTTTCTGCCCGACCTGCATCGGCTCGCCGTTGCTGAGGAAGATCGAGCCGGAATCGCGCATGTCCTTCTTGAACACATCCGTCGCGTACTCAAGCAACTCGACATCGCCCTGTTGCAGTTCGAAACCGTCTTCGGCCAGTTTGATCGCCGGGGCAATCATCTCCTTGCGCTGTTTGGTGCCGTATTTGCTCAGCGCCAGCTCCATGCCAGACACTGTACCCGGCACGCCGACCGCCAGGTGCCCGCGGGTGCTCAGGTCCGGGATGACGTTACCGTCCTTGTCCAGATACATGTTGGCGGTCGCTGCCAGCGGCGCTTTTTCGCGGAAATCGAGAAAGCTCTTGCGCCCGTCCGCCAGTTGAATGGTCATGAACCCGCCGCCGCCGAGGTTGCCCGCAGCCGGATAGACCACCGCCAGCGCATAGCCCACCGCGACCGCCGCATCCACGGCGTTGCCGCCGCTTTTCAACACATCGACACCCACATGGGTCGCCAGATGTTGCGCGGTGACCACCATGCCGTTTTCCGCCGCAACCGGCGCCACTGATGCCGCGTGAGCCATGAGACAGCTGAGCGCCAGGGAGGTCGCAATGAGCGATCTGGCCAAAGGTTCGTACTTCATGAGTCGATCTCTTTTTGTTTTCGGGGACTGCGCAAACGCAGGGCAACGCTTCAGGAGCAACAAGCAGTATGGCCGGCTTTACGTATTGCGCCTCCCCGTTCAGCCAGTATGCTGAGCCATCGCAGCCGTCGGCAGCTCCTGCCCGAATCAAGCGAAGAGGTTGTTCATCGCCGCGTACTGCAACAGCATGATGGTCTTGGCATCGCAGATCTCGCCGCGTTGAAACG
>NZ_RAZO01000509.1:0-17394 GCF_004307535.1 Pseudomonas sp. Sample_9 | reverse complement strand
GCGTACTGCAACAGCATGATGGTCTTGGCATCGCAGATCTCGCCGCGTTGAAACGCTGCCAGTGCCTCATCGAAGCCCCACTCGAGCACTTCCAGTTCTTCGGTTTCCTCTTCCAGGCCACCACCGTCGCTGACTTTGGACGCGGCGTCGTATTCAGCGATAAAGAAGTGCAGTTTCTCCGTCACCGAACCGGGACTCATGTACGCCTCAAATACTTTTTCCACGTCGTGCACGCGGTAACCGGTTTCCTCCTCGGCTTCGTCACGAATGCGCTGCTCGGGCGCGGCACCTTCCAGCAACCCGGCGGCCACCTCGATCAACAATCCATTGTGGCCGTTGACGAACACCGGCAAACGGAACTGGCGGGTCAGCACCACCGTGCGCTTTTCGCGGTTGAACAGCAGAATCGCCGCGCCGTTGCCTCGGTCGTATACCTCGCGGGTCTGGCGCTGCCACTCGCCGTTGTTGCGGTGGTAATCGAAAGTGATTTTCTTCAGCAGATACCAGTCGTGGGACAACACCTGAGTGTCGACGATGTTGACCCGTTCGGCTGTGTTGGACATCGCGTCTGATCCTGTCTTCATGGGGGACTGCCATGGTCGGACAATTGCGCCGACAAAAAAAGCCCGGCAGCGCTACCGGGCTCGTTCAGCCTGGGTTGTTACTGGAAGTCGACGTCGAAGGCCTGGTAGAAGGCGTTGCCGGTATTGGCGACGATCCACATCAGCACAATGACGTGATGACCCTGCTTGTTCGCAGGCAGCTGCACTTGGTGATCGACCTTCGCCTTCAGTTCACCGGCATGGCTGTAATAAGGCACTTGCGGGTAGAAATCCTCGAAGAACGGCTGAGTTTCCAGTTGTGCACGGCTGATGCGTTGCTGGGGATCCCAGCCGTCTTTGGTGATCAGCCAGCGATAACCTCGGGTGGTGTGCGGTGCGGTGTAGGCCCAGGTGACGTTGAGAATCTGCCCCGGATCGACATTGAGCAGCGGCCAGCTGAAGGAACGACCGAGCTTCTTGCTCATCTCGTCGGCGGTGTAATTGACGCAATCGCGGGCATCGGTCTTGCCGCCGCTGAGAATGTAGCCATCGGCCGGCGGCGCGACGCTGTCCGAGTCGGTCTCGAAGGGTTGGGGGAACGGTCCGGCGTCCAGGGCCGGAAAGTTCTTGCCGCCCTCCATTTCATTGACTTGCCAAGCGCCGAGCAGGCCGAGGTCGATGGCCACTGCGCCGCGACTCGCTGGCGAGATGACACGACCGTGTTTGAGTTGGGTTTGTGGGATTGCCTGATTCATCTTGCTCACTCCGTTGATTTGAGAACTCTCCTTCCCGAGGAGAGGCCTTCAAGCTAACGGAGGTGAATTTTTTGTCCATCAGCGCTTTTGTCACAGTCCCAGTGTGCAAGACGTAAAAAGCCCCGGAAACACTGGATGCATAACCAGTGCTCGACGACGCATCGCACTCAACGTGTAGCTGAACACCTACACGCCGAGTCGCCTTTGGTCATTCAGACAGTTGCGCCTGATACTCCTTTTCGTACTGCCCGGCGAGTTGGGTTTTCTGTTTATCGTCGAGCAGCTTGCCGGCCATCTGGAAGAATTTGTGCTCTTCTTCCTCGAGGTGGTGATGAACCTTGTCGGAAAGCTTTTTGGCCGTGGCCAGCCAGGCCGGACTGGACATTTCGGTCTCGTCGAGCTCCTCCATCATCTCGTCCATTTCGTGGTGTTCGGCGATGGCGTGGCGGCTCAGGTCCACGCCTTCATCGATTTCCATCAACGGAATGTAGAAATGCCGCTCTTCAGCGGTTTCATGCGCTTGCAGTTCTGCTTTGAGCTGCTTGTAGGCCTCGACCCGCTCAGGGCTGTCGCCGCTGGTCGCGATCAAAGCCTTGGCGTAAGTGCGCTGGCGCTCGTGGCTTTCGCGCAGGGCTTCAAAAATATTCACGGGATTTCCTCATCAATCGCGCTCAGGGAAAGACGCGATAAAAGCCTAGACCGCAACGCTGGTTTGACGGTTCCGCTTGTTCGATCGAAGGGCTTGGAGACGCTTGCCCGGACGCGTTAGGCTGGGCTTTCAATTACACAAGGAAGTCATGCATGAATTTGCGTATCGAGTTGACGCAGAATCCTACCGAGGAACAGCGTCAGGCCATTCTGCAGCCACTGATCGAGTACAACGATGCTCAAACCGGCGGTTCTAAATCCGAGCCGTTCGCCTTGATGGTCAAAGACCAGAATGGCGAAATACTGGGCGGTTTGTACGGGCGAATGATTTTTCGCTGGATGTTCATCGAGCTGCTGTCAGTACCGGAACAGGGTCGCGGACAGGGGATCGGCTCGAAATTGATGGCTCAGGCGGAAGCCCTGGCCAAGGAAAAAAACTGCTATGGCGTCTGGCTCGACACCTTCGATTTTCAGGCGCCGGAGTTCTACAGGAAGCTGGGGTTCAGCCAGTTTGGGGAAATCGTTGACTACCCACCGGGGCACAAGCGGCACTACTTTCAGAAGCGCCTGATCGATTGAGTCATGCCGTATTCGCGAGCAGGCTCGCTCCCACAGTGCAACGCATTACAACCTGTGGGAGCGAGCCTGCTCGCGAAAGCGTCAACTGCTTCGCAGCATAATCAAAGGCAGGTCGCCATCGCCGCCATCCGCCGCATCGCGACAAAATCACTCTTCTGCGCGTAATAGTTCAAAGTCGTGCCGGACGCTTCGGTAACCACATCGACAAACGACTCCGCCGAACGGGTGTACACCGTCGTGCCGCCTAACTCGCGCGGTTCCAGATAGGCCGCCGCGTCGACGCCGAATACCGCTTCATCCTGCCAGGCGAATTGCACGCACCGGGCGACGTCTTTCTCCGGCTTGTCGGAGGTCAGGACCTTGTCCGGGCTCTTGCTGCGAGCATCGTTCATCACCGAACCGGCGCACCCGGCCAACAGGGCCGCCGCCAGCACTACCATCAGCATTCGCATTGCATTTGCTCATCGAGAAAAAAGCGGACTGTAGCACTGCGACGCGGCAAATCGTTCTGCTTTACTGTTTTTATGCGCGACATGCGCAAGCAGGTGCGGCACCCTATGGTCATCAGTCACACAAGGAAATTACATGGCGCCTAGCGACCAGCGACATGAACAGGCTTTGAAACTGTTTCTCGATGCGCGACCCGAACTACGTGAAACCCTCGACCATCTCAACCCGCTGCTGGCTCAGGCCAAAGGCGAAACCCAGGCGCAGTATCGCGAAGAACGCTTGCACGAAGCATTCGAGGCTGAGGCGGAAAGCCAAGGGTTGTTTGCCTGGGAGCTGACATTGCAGCTGACCGCTGATTCGCCGGAGGACTATCAGGCGCAACGCATGGAAGTGCATCGGGAAGTGGCGGAAATGGCGGGGATGGACTGGATCGAGTATTGCGATCTTTACGGCATCACCCCGTAATCCAGCCGCCGCAAATCTCACGTGGGAGCGAGCCTGCTCGCGAAGGCGGTGTGACTGCCGAAACTGATCTCGAACGAGACGACGCTTTCGCGAGCAGGCTCGCTCCCACAGTGAACCGCGTATTACCAGATTTCGCGGCACGCGCAATAAAGCTTTATCATGGCCGCAGTTTCGTTGATCGAGTCCATCATGAAGTTCGCCATCGCGCTGTTTTCCGCCGCCCATGCGCCCTCCTCGCGCCGTGCCTTGCTGTTTGCCCAGGCCGCGCTGGCCGGCGGCCATGAGATTGTCCGGCTGTTCTTCTATCAGGACGGCGTATTCAACGCTTCCGATGCCTTAGTGACGCCGCAGGATGAGTTCGACTTACCCAAGCAATGGCGTGCTTTTATCAACGAAAAGCAACTTGATGGCGTGGTCTGCATCGCCGCCGCTTTGCGCCGTGGTGTGTTGAACGAAGAAGAAGCCAAGCGTTACCAGCGTGAAGCGATTTCGCTCAGCGCGCCGTGGGAATTGTCTGGTCTGGGTCAATTGCACGACGCCGTGCAGGACGCTGATCGGCTCATCTGTTTCGGAGGCGCTTGAACATGGCCAAATCGCTGTTGATCATCAGCCGCCAATCGCCGTGGTCCGGCCCCGGTGCGCGGGAAGCGCTGGATATCGTGCTCGCCGGTGGCGCCTTCGATCTGCCGATCGGTTTGCTGTTTCTCGATGACGGCGTGCTGCAATTGGCCGCCGGGCAGAACGCCAAGGCCGTGCAGCAGAAAGACCTCAGCGCCAATCTGCAGGCGCTACCGATGTTTGGTATCGAAGAGCTGTTCTATTGCGTCGAAAGCGCCAATGCTCGCGGTCTTGGCAACCTGTCGCTGGACGAAGCGCAGCCGCTTGCTGCTGAACACATCACCGCCCTTATTGACCGTTACGATCAGGTGATCACCCTCTGATGTCGACTTTGCATGTGTTGTCTCATTCCCCGTTCGGCGACGATCGCCTGAGCAGTTGCCTGCGCCTGCTCGGCAGCGCCGATGCCGTGTTGTTGTCCGGCGATGCGGTGTATGCGCTGCAACCGGACACTGCGCCGTTCTCTGCTCTGCAAGAGCGACCAATCAAACTTTTTGTATTGGTTGAGGACGCACAGGCGCGTGCGATCGAGATTCCAGACTGGGCCGAGGCCATCGACTACCCGGCCTTCGTCGAACTGTCGATCCATCACGCCAAGGTCAACAGCTGGCTATGAATTCAATGACCGTAGGCGCCCGCGCCATCGAACTGGACAAGGACGGCTTTCTCGTTGACCTCAGCGACTGGTCGGCCGAAGTCGCCAGCGCCCTCGCCGCCGCCGAAGACATCGAGTTGACGCCTGAACACTGGGAAGTCCTCGAGCTTCTGCGTAGCTTCTACGCCGAATTCCAGCTATCGCCGGCCACGCGTCCGCTGATCAAGTACACCGCGTTGAAACTCGGCGCCGACAAAGGCAACAGCCTGCACCTGAACCGACTGTTCAAAGGCACCCCTGCCAAACTCGCCGCGAAACTGGCGGGCCTGCCCAAACCGACGAATTGCCTATGAACGACTTTCCAGCATTGACCCTCGAAACGCCTGCCGAGCACCCGTTCGCGCAATTCGTGCGCATTCTCGGCAAGGGCAAGCGCGGCGCCCGCGACCTGACGCGCGAAGAAGCCCGCGAGGCCATGGGCATGGTGCTCGATGACCAAGTCGAAGATACGCAACTGGGTGCCTTCCTGATGTTGCTGCGGCACAAGGAAGAGAGCGCCGAGGAAATGGCCGGTTTCACCGAAGCCCTGCGCGCACGCTTGCAAGCGCCTGGATTAAATGTCGACCTGGACTGGCCGACCTACGCCGGCAAAAAACGCCATTTGCCTTGGTATCTGCTGGCGGCCAAGTGCCTGGCGCAAAACGGCGTGCGGATCTTCATGCATGGCGGCGGCGCGCACACGGCCGGGCGTCTGTACAGCGAACAACTGCTGGGCGAACTGAACATTCCCCTGTGCCGTGATTGGCAGCAGGTCGGCACGGCACTGGACAACGGCGGCCTGGCCTTTATGCCGCTGGTGGACTGGGCGCCGCAGTTGCAAAAGATGATCGACCTGCGCAATACCTTGGGCCTGCGGTCGCCGATCCACTCGCTGGCGCGGATTCTCAATCCGTTGGGCGCACGCTGCGGCCTGCAAAGCATTTTCCACCCGGGCTACCAAGCGGTGCATCGCGATGCCAGCGGCTTGCTCGGCGACACGGCAATTGTGGTCAAGGGCGATGGCGGTGAAATCGAGATCAACCCCGACGCCACCAGCCACCTTTATGGCACCAGCAGCGGTCAGAGCTGGGATGAAGAATGGCCGCAGCTGTCAGCGCAGCGCCATGTCAAACCCGCCTCGCTGGACACCGAACACTTGAAAGCCGTGTGGCGTGGCGATGTGGTCGACAGTTACCCGCAAATGGCCTTGATTGCGACCATGGCCCTTGCCCTGCGCGGTCTCGGTCAGAATCGCGAACAGGCCTTCGCAACCGCCGAGCAGTATTGGGCGGCGCGCAACACATCGATCTAACCGATCATTAGCGCCCGATCTTTGCGCTTTTTGTTCGAACTCATCGGAATAGACTCGACTCCAACAAATATTGGTTTTGGGAGTCTTGATCATGGGTTTACTCGTCGACGGCCACTGGCAGGACAAGTGGTACGAAAGCAGCAAGGACGGCGCGTTCCAGCGCGAACAAGCGCAACGCCGCAACTGGGTGACCGCCGACGGTCAGCCAGGCCCCAGCGGTGAAGGCGGTTTCACTGCTGAAGCCGGGCGCTATCACCTCTATGTTTCCCTCGCCTGCCCTTGGGCGCATCGCACGCTGATTCTGCGCAAACTCAAAGGCCTGGATAGTCTCATCGACGTGTCGGTGGTCAGCTGGCTGATGCTGGAAAACGGCTGGACTTTCGACAAAGCGCTCGGCTCGACCGGCGACAAACTCGATGGTTTCGACTTCATGCACCAGCGCTATACGGCTGATACGCCTGACTACACCGGGCGCGTGACGGTGCCAGTGCTGTGGGACAAGAAACTCAAGCGCATCGTCAGCAATGAATCAGCGGAAATCATCCGCATGTTCAACAGCGCCTTCGACGGGCTCACCGGCAATGACCTGGACTTCTATCCCACGCCGCTACGCAACGAGATCGATGCGCTGAACGAGCGGATCTATCCGGCGGTGAACAACGGCGTCTATCGTGCCGGGTTCGCCACCTCGCAGCAGGCCTACGAACAGGCATTCGATGAAGTATTTGCCGAGCTGGATCATCTGGAGCAACTGCTGGGTGCCAATCGCTACCTGAGCGGGGAATACCTGACCGAGGCCGATGTGCGCCTGTTCACCACGATGATTCGTTTCGACGCGGTGTATCACGGCCACTTCAAGTGCAACCTGCGGCGGATTGCCGACTACCCGAACCTATCGAACTGGCTGCGCGAGATGTATCAGTGGCCGGGGATTGCCGAGACGGTGGATTTTCAGCACATCAAGCATCACTACTATGGCAGCCACAAGACCATCAACCCGACCGGCGTGGTGCCGAAGGGGCCGCAGCAGGATTTCAGCGTGGCGCATGATCGCGAGCGGTTGATCGGGAAAGGGGTTTGGCGCCGGGGTTGATTAGCTCGGTATTGGTTCGAGACCCCGTTCGCGAGCAGGCTCGCTCCCACACCGGATTTGTGCATGACACAGATCCAATGTGGGAGCGAGCCTGCTCGCGAAGGGAACGACGCGGTGTTTAGATCTGCGCCTGAGCCCCTTCAAACCACGCCAGCTTCTCGCGCAGTTGTACCACTTCGCCGACGATCACCAGGGTCGGCGCATGCACTTCATGCTCTGCCACCATTTGCGGCAGATCCGCCAGCGTGCCGGTGAAAACCCGCTGATTGACCGTGGTGCCCTGCTGGATCAATGCCGCCGGGGTATCCGCCGCGCGACCGTGATTGATCAACTGCTCACAGATGATCGGCAAACCCACCAGGCCCATGTAGAACACCAGCGTCTGCGCCGGGGCGACCAGATCGGCCCATGGCAGATCGGTGGAACCATCCTTCAAGTGGCCAGTGACAAACCGCACGGACTGCGCATGATCTCGATGGGTCAGCGGAATCCCCGCATAAGCAGCGCAACCGCTGGCCGCCGTAATGCCCGGGACCACCTGGAATGGAATACCGTGGGCCGCGAGTTCTTCGATCTCTTCGCCACCGCGCCCAAAGATAAACGGATCGCCGCCCTTCAACCGCACCACACGCTTGCCGGCCTTGGCCAGATCGACCAGTTGCTGGTTGATCTGATCCTGCGGCACGGCGTGTTCGGAGCGACGCTTGCCGACATACACCCGCTCGGCATCGCGACGGCACAACTCAAGAATTGCCGGCGCCACCAGGCGGTCATAGAGCACCACATCGGCTTGCTGCATCAGACGCAGCGCGCGGAAGGTCAACAGATCCGGATCACCCGGACCGGCACCGACCAGATAAACCTCGCCAGTGGTGACCATGGGCTCGCCATCGACCTTAGCCTGCAGCAGGCGCTCGGCTTCAGCGCCCTGCCCGGCCAGTTGACGATCGGCAATCGGGCCCTGGAAAACGTCTTCCCAGAAGCCGCGACGCTGCTGCACATCCGGAAACAGGTTTTTCACCTGATGACGGAAACGCGCAGCCAGCCCTGCCAATTGACCGTAAGTGGAAGGAATCCAGGTTTCGATTTTCGCGCGGATCAGGCGCGCCAGTACCGGCGCATCACCGCCGCTGGAGACGGCAATGATTAGCGGCGAGCGATCGACGATTGCCGGGAAGATCACGCTGCACAAGGCCGGCGCATCGACCACGTTGACCGGCACGCAACGGCGGTGGGCGTCGGTGGAGACTTGCGCGTTGAGCGTTTCGTCGTCGGTAGCGGCAATGATCAGCCCGCAACCGTCCAGATCCGTTTCGGCGTAACCGCGCAACACGCATTCACCGCCGCTGGCAGCGACCAGTTCAGCCAGTTGCGTTTCGATTTCAGGTGCGACCACCCGCAGCAGCGCACCGGCATCGGCCAGCAGGCGGGATTTGCGCAAGGCAATTTCCCCCCCACCGACAACCAACACACGACTGCCGCGAAGGTTGTGAAACAGCGGCAGATATTTCATTTAGCCGATGACCTCAAGGCCACCCATGTACGGTTTGAGCACGTCCGGCACGCGGATCGAACCGTCGGCCTGCTGGTAGTTTTCCAGTACCGCCACCAGAGTACGACCGACCGCCAGGCCGGAACCGTTCAAGGTGTGCACCAGTTCAGGCTTGCCGGTTTCCGGGTTGCGGAAACGCGCCTGCATGCGCCGCGCCTGGAAGTCGCCGCAGTTGGAGCACGAGGAGATTTCGCGGTATTTGTCCTGGCTCGGAATCCACACTTCGAGGTCGTAGGTCTTGACCGCGCTGAAGCCCATATCGCCGGTGCACAGTGCCAGGGTGCGGTAAGGCAGGCCGAGCAGCTGCAGGACTTTTTCGGCGTTGGCGGTCAGGCCTTCCAGCGCTTCCATCGATTGCGACGGTTCGACGATCTGGACCATTTCGACTTTGTCGAACTGGTGCTGGCGGATCATGCCACGCGTGTCGCGGCCCGACGCACCGGCTTCGCTGCGGAAGCATGGGGTATGGGCGACGAACTTGATCGGCAGCAGTTTCGAATCGACGATTTCGCCGGCAACGATGTTGGTCAGCGACACTTCGGCGGTCGGGATCAGGTACAGATCGGCTTCGCCTTCGCGGGCGATCTTGAACAGGTCTTCTTCGAACTTCGGCAGCTGGCCGGTGCCTTGCAGCGCCGGAGCCTGAACCAGATAAGGCGTGTAAGCCTCTTCATAGCCGTGCTCGTTGACGTGCAGGTTGATCATGAACTGCGCCAGTGCACGATGCAGACGGGCGATCGGGCCGCGCAGCAAGGCGAAACGCGCGCCGGACAGCTTGGCGGCGGTTTCGAAGTCCAGCCAGCCGAACTTCTCGCCGAGGGCGACGTGATCTTTCACTTCGAAATCGAATTGGGTCGGGGTGCCCCAGCGGCGCACTTCGACGTTGTCGTCTTCGTCCTTGCCGACCGGAACCGACTCGTGCGGCAGGTTGGGGATACCGAGCAGGATCGAATCGAGTTCGGTCTGGATCGCGTCCAGCTCGACCTTGCCCGCGCTCAACTCGCCCGCCATGCGCTCGACGTCCGCCATCAGCGGCGCGATGTCTTCGCCACGCTGCTTGGCCTGCCCGATGGATTTGGAACGCGCGTTACGCTCAGCCTGCAATGCTTCGGTGCGGGTCTGGACGGTCTTGCGCTGTTCTTCCAGCGCTTCGATGCGCGCGGTGTCCAGGGCAAAGCCACGGGAAGCCAGGCGGTCCGCTACGTCCTGAAGGTTGCTACGTAACAGTTTGGAATCGAGCATGTCGGTTTCTCGTTATCAAAGTTTGGTCAGGGACAGGCCGGCCCACGTCGCGAGCAGCCCGCCGAATACGCTGAGTGCGGCGTAGCCCAGGGCCAGCAACACTTGCCCGCTTTCCAGCAGGCGCACCGTATCCAGTGAAAAGGATGAAAAAGTCGTCAGCCCCCCGAGGAAGCCGACCATCAACCCGGCGCGCACCTCGATCGGCACCTCCGGGCGTATCAGAAACAGGCCGTACAACACGCCAATCAGCAGGCAGCCCACGATATTAACGGCCAGCGTCGCGGTATAGAAGTGCCGCGGCCAATTGGCGCTGACCCAATTACCGGTGGCGAAGCGCAACAATGTCCCGGCAACACCGCCGACCGACACTGCAAGGATCAATGGGACCACTATTTTCTCCGCTGCCGAGGGCTCAGACGATCGAGCTGAGCGAGGTGATTGAGCTTTTCGCCGATCTTCAACTCCAGGCCACGGGGCACTGGCTGATAGAACGGAATCGGCTCGAGTTCTTCCGGAAAATAGTCTTCGCCGGCGGCATAGGCGTCCGGCTCGTCGTGGGCGTAGCGGTATTCGTCGCCATAACCCAATTGCTTCATCAGCTTGGTCGGGGCATTGCGCAGGTGCAGCGGGACTTCCAGCGAGCCGTTCTCAGCCGCTGCGCGCAGCGCGGTTTTGAAGCCCATGTACACCGCATTGCTTTTCGGTGCGCAGGCCAGATAAGTAATGGCCTGGGCGACCGCCAATTCGCCCTCGGGGCTGCCGAGACGCTCCTGCACTTCCCACGCCGCCAGGCACAAGCTCAGCGCACGCGGGTCGGCGTTGCCGATGTCTTCGCTGGCCATGCGCACAACGCGCCGGGCCAGATACAGCGGATCGCAGCCGCCGTCGATCATCCGCGCAAACCAGTACAGCGCGCCGTCAGGGTTGGAGCCGCGCACGGATTTGTGCAGGGCCGAGATCTGGTCGTAGAACGCTTCACCGCCCTTGTCGAACCGCCGGCGTGTATCGCCGAGCAGACTTTGCAGCAGTTCGGTGCCGATTTCGCTGTTGTCTTCGGCCAGATCAGAGGCGTTTTCCAGCAGATTGAGCAGGCGCCGGCCATCACCATCAGCGGCGGACAGCAACATCTGAAAACCTTCATCGCTCAGTGTCAGGTTGCGCTTGCCCAGCCCGCGCTCTTCGGTCAAAGCCCGATGCACCAGTTTGCGCAGCGCCGCTTCGTCGAGGCTTTTCAGGACGTAGACGCGTGCCCGCGACAACAAGGCGTTGTTGAGTTCGAACGAAGGGTTTTCGGTGGTGGCGCCGATGAAGATCAGCGTGCCGTCTTCCACGTACGGCAGAAACGCGTCCTGCTGCGACTTGTTGAAGCGGTGCACTTCATCGACAAACAGGATCGTGCGCTTGCCGTATTGGCCGGCCTGCTGCTTGGCGATCTCAACGGCCTGACGGATTTCCTTGACCCCGGCGAGCACCGCCGAAACCGTTTCGAAGTGCGCATCAGAGACTTCCGCGAGCAGACGCGCCAGGGTGGTCTTGCCCACGCCCGGCGGCCCCCAGAAGATCATCGAATGCAGCGCGCCCTGCTCCAGCGCCTCACGCAGAGGCTTGCCGC
Source organism: Pseudomonas sp. Sample_9 (assembly GCF_004307535.1). Taxonomy (NCBI): domain Bacteria; kingdom Pseudomonadati; phylum Pseudomonadota; class Gammaproteobacteria; order Pseudomonadales; family Pseudomonadaceae; genus Pseudomonas; species Pseudomonas sp. Sample_9. The sequence continues at coordinate 5,892 of NZ_RAZO01000509.1, read as the reverse complement.
GAGCGAGCACGTGTTCCTGACCGACGTACTCATCCAGATTGGCCGCACGCAGACGCGCGGCCAAGGGTTGGGCAATCGGTGCACTGCGAAACAGATCCATCACGTAGCGTTGAAACCTCTGATTTTCTGAAATCTGCTGAAGAACCTGTGGCGAGGGAATTTATCCCCGTTGGGCTGCGAAGCGGCCCCAAAAGCGACGACTGCTGCGCAGCCGGACGGGGACAAATCCCCTCGCCACAATAGCCTCTCAATAGCAGGCCCTCACCACAAAGGCCCTGACACAAAGGGCCGGTGTTTATTCCTGGATAACGTCGGCACCCTTGGGAATGTCGAATTTGAATTTGGACGCTGGCACCGCTTCGTTGGCCTTGACCCCGGTAAACAGGATATTGGTGCGCTGGCCGACGCTGTCGATCAGTTGCATGTCATTGAGCAGACCGTTACGGAACGACAGGCGCAGGTTGTCGAACAGCGTGTCCTTGGTCTTCGGCTTGAGGGTGAAGTCGATCACACCGCCAGCCTCTTTCGCGCTGATGTCGAAGCTCTGGCTGATTTTCGAGACATCACCCGACAGCAGCAGCGCAGGCGTCTGGGTCAGACGCTCATCGAGCTTCTTGATGGTTGCCTGTTCCAGGTCCGGGTCCCACAGGGTGACTTTCTTGCCATCGGAAACCATGGTCTGCTCGGCCGGCGCGTTGGTGTGCCAGTAGAACAGGCCCGGACGCTGCAGGGTCATGTTGCCGGTGGTTTCCTGCAATTGGGTACCGCTGCCGTCGAGGGTCAACTGCGAGAAGTTGGCCGACAGGGTTTTCGATGTTTCCAGCAACTGGGTCAGACGCGCCACGTCCTTTTCATCAGCGTGGGCCGTGAGTGTGGTCAGCGCCAGTACTGGCAACAGCATGCGGATAAGGCGCATGAGAGTCCTCTTGAATACTCGTGGGAGAGCGGGTGGCGCGTCATTGCGCCACCCGAGTCTTTGCGTTTCAGTCGCGTACCGGGCCTGGGGCCAGGACTTCACGCGAACCGTTGGTGTTCATTGAGGTAACGACGCCGGCCATTTCCATCGCTTCGATCATCCGCGCGGCGCGGTTGTAGCCGATCTTCAGCTTGCGCTGCACAGCGGAAATCGACGCACGACGGCTTTCGAGGACGAACTGCACCGCTTCGTCATACAGCGCGTCGGCTTCCGGATCATCACCGTCGCCACCACCGCTGCTGCCTTCGAAGCCGCTACCCGCCTCTTCGACACCGTTGAGGATGTCGTCGTTGTATTCCGGCGCACCGCGCAGCTTCCACGCTTCGACCACACGATGAACTTCATCGTCGGAGACGAACGCGCCGTGCACCCGGATCGGCAGACTGGTGCCCGGCGGCATGTAGAGCATGTCACCGTGACCGAGCAGTTGTTCGGCGCCACCCTGGTCGATGATGGTCCGCGAGTCGATCTTGCTCGATACCTGGAACGCCATACGGGTCGGGATGTTGGCCTTGATCAGGCCGGTGATCACGTCCACCGAAGGGCGCTGGGTTGCGAGGATCAAGTGAATACCCGCCGCACGCGCTTTTTGCGCAATACGGGCAATCAGTTCTTCAACCTTCTTGCCGACGATCATCATCATGTCGGCGAATTCGTCCACCACTACGACGATGGTCGGCAGTTTCTGCAGCAGCGGCGCTTCGTCGTGAATGCTTTCGCGCTTGTACAGCGGATCGCTCAACGGCTCGCCGGCATCCTGGGCTTCCTTGACCTTGGCGTTGAAGCCGGAGAGGTTACGCACGCCCATTTTCGCCATCAGCTTGTAGCGACGTTCCATCTCGGCAACGCTCCAGCGCAAGGCGTTGGCGGCGTCCTTCATGTCGGTCACCACCGGGCAGAGCAGGTGCGGAATGCCTTCGTAGATCGACAGTTCAAGCATTTTCGGGTCGATCATGATCAGTTTGGCGTCGTCCGGGCCGGACTTGAACAGGATCGACAGGATCATCGCGTTCACACCCACGGACTTACCGGAACCGGTGGTACCGGCCACCAGCAAGTGCGGCATCTTCGCCAGGTCGGTGATGACCGGCTTGCCGCCGATGTCATGACCGAGCGCCAGGGTGACCGGCGATTTGAAGTTGTCGTACTCGGGGGTCGACAGCACCTCGGAGAAACGCACGATCTGGCGGTCTTCGTTGGGAATCTCGATACCGACAGTGGTCTTGCCCGGAATCACCTCGACCACGCGCACACTGGTCACCGCCAGCGAACGCGCCAGGTCTTTCGCCAGGTTGGCGATACGGCTGACTTTTACCCCGGCGGCAGGCTGGATTTCGTAACGGGTAATCACCGGGCCCGGGTGGATCGAGTCAACGGTGACTTCGACGCCGAATTCCTTGAGCTTGATTTCCAGCAAGTGGCCGACCGCTGCCAAGGACTCAGGAGAATAGTTGAGCTGTTTCTTTTCCGCTGGATCAAGAATGGAGATCGGCGGCAAGGTGCCTTCGACCGCGCTGTCGACGAACAACGGCGCCTGCTTCTCTTTCTGCACGCGCTTGCTCGGCTCCGGCGCCTTGGCTGGTGCCGGCGCGATCACCGGCGGCACCTGCTTCTCGCGGTCGGACATGTGCTTGCTCAGCGCTTGCTCACGCTCGATCAGGCGTTCCTTGACCTTGGCCTGTTCACGCTTGTCGGTGACAGTCGGTGCGACCACATCGTGGACGCGGTCATCAACCTCACGCAGTTGCGCGACCAGTTGCTTGCGCTCGGTGCGCGCCGACCACCAGCGGTTGAGCGCGCCTTGGAACAGTTCGAACAGATCGAGGGTGATCTTGCCGGTGACGTCCATCACCTTGAACCACGACAGGTCGGTGAATACGGTCAGGCCGAACAGGAACAGCGCGATGAACAGCAGCGTGCTGCCTTGAATGTTCAGCGCATTCTTCGCCAGATCGCCAAGGCTTTCGCCCAGGGCACCGCCAGCGCCGGCGGGCAGACCGGTCGCGGCGTGGAAGTGAATGTGCGCCAGCGCAGCGCCGGAGAGCACGAGGAATACCAGACCGATCAGGCGCCAGGAAAACAGCCAGCCGCTCCACTGCCACGGCTCATGGCGTTGACGAAATATCTGGTACGCCTTGACCGCCAGCAGCAACGGGAAGATATAGGCGAAGTAACCGAGCACCATGAACAGGATATCGGCGCTGTACGAGCCGGCCGGGCCGCCGAAGTTCTGCACATCGTCGATCTTGCTGTTATGGCTCCAGCCCGGATCGTCCTTGCCGTAAGTCAGCAAAGCCATCATCAGGAACAGGCACAAGGCACCGATGGCGATCAATGCACCTTCCTTGAGCCGGTAGTGCAGTTGCTGGCGCCAGAGCGGAACGACTGTTTTGGGTGCTTCGGTGGTCTTCTTCAAAACGCTTCTTTTCCTGCGCCCGAGGCGCGTCCATCTATTGAATGACGATAAAAACTGCCCAATCCAGGCAGGTAGAAAAGGTGAAAAGCCCAACTGAGACTACTTTTAACACTGTGCCACTGGTTTTATAAACACAGCCATAAACACCGTGCGCAGCGTAATGCGGGTCACAGCCCGGCATTGTACGGGTTTGTGCGCCCGACGCCATGCTTGAGCCCCTGGCCTTGAGCATAGCCAAACGCACACGCACTGCGTTGCAATTGGAGCATGCATTGTCTTTTGTGACAAAGGCTTATGAGCTGTATTTGATGAACGTAGCGAGGCTGGCCAGATCAGGCGCACGGAAATGCTCGACAGGCATCGCCACGGTGACGCTTACGACCACGGGCGACACATCAAGTTGCAGCTCGATGCTCACCGCACCAGACATCTGTACAGGACATCTGCGCCGTTTCGCGGCAAACTCTTCAACAGGGCCTGCACGCCCATGACCGCCCTCCCCTTCTGCAAGCCTGGATGCCATGCTGACTTGGTTACAACGTAATTCCCTGACCTTTCCGCCACTGGAAAAAGCCATGCGCGAGCCGAACGGATTGCTCGCCGCTGGTGGCGACCTGTCCGCCGACCGCCTGATCCAGGCCTATCGCCATGGCTGCTTTCCCTGGTTCTCCGAAGGCCAACCCATTCTCTGGTGGTCGCCAGACCCTCGCACCGTGCTGTTTCCCGACGAACTGCACGTCTCGCGCAGCCTCGGCAAGCTGCTGCGCAAGCAACGCTATCAAGTGACCTTCGATCAGGATTTCGACGCCGTCATCCGCGCCTGCGCTGCCCCGCGTGACTACGCCGACGGCACCTGGATCACCGAGGCCATGCAGGATGCTTACGTAGAATTGCATCGGCGCGGTTTCGCTCATTCGGTTGAGGTCTGGGACGAGGGACAGCTGGTCGGCGGCCTGTACGGGCTGGCGATGGGCCAACTGTTTTTTGGCGAGTCGATGTTCAGCCGTGCCGACAACGCGTCCAAATATGGCTTTGCCACGCTGGTGAAGCATTTGAAAGCCGCCGGGTTTGTGCTGATCGACTGCCAGATGCCGACCGATCACCTGCACAGCCTCGGTGCGCGATCCATTCCGCGGGGCGAATTCGCCGACTATCTGCAGCGCCATCTCGACCAACCGAATTCGGCGATCTGGGTTTGCTGAGCGACTTTTGCGCAGGTGGCTTACACTTAATCCACCAGCTTATCCCGAGGGTTGATTCATGACCGAGTTGGCGCGTTTGAAGTTTTATGCCACTCAGCCCCACTCTTGCAGTTATCTGCCCGAGGAGCAGGCCACGACGCTGTTTCTCGACCCGAGTCAGCCCATGGATGTGCATGTCTACGCAGACCTGTCGGAAATGGGCTTTCGTCGCAGTGGCGATCATCTGTACCGGCCGCATTGCCAGAATTGCAATGCGTGCGTGCCCGCGCGCATTCCTTCCGCCCAGTTCATCGCCAATCGCCAGCAGAAGCGTATCTACAAACGCAACACCGACCTGCAAGTGCAACCGGTCAAACCGCACTTCAGCGAAGAATATTTCGACCTGTATCAGCGCTATATCGAACAGCGCCATGCCGACGGCGACATGTACCCGCCAAGCCGTGATCAGTTCTCGACGTTCCTGGTGCGCGACCTGCCCTTCTCGCGATTCTACGAGTTTCGACTCGACGGACGGTTGCTCGCGGTAGCAGTCACCGATCTGCTGCCCAACGGCTTGTCGGCGGTGTATACCTTCTACGAACCGAACGAAGAACGCCGCAGCCTCGGCCGTTACGCGATCCTCTGGCAAATCGCCGAAAGCCAGCGCCTGGGCCTTGAAGCGGTGTACCTGGGTTACTGGATCAAGAACTGCAAAAAGATGAACTACAAGACGCAATATCGGCCCATTGAATTGCTGATCAATCAGCGCTGGGTCGTCCTGAACTAAACCTGCGGCCTAAACCCCTTGGCGTAAACCCCATTTTTCGGGCACAATGCACGCCGCTTTTGCCTGGCGCAGTTGCACCGGGCCATTCATTGGATACCGAGGGCTTTACTGCATGTCGAAAGAAGACAGCTTCGAAATGGAAGGCACTGTCGTCGACACCCTGCCCAACACCATGTTTCGTGTGGAGTTGGAAAATGGGCACGTCGTAACCGCGCATATTTCCGGCAAGATGCGCAAGAACTACATTCGTATTCTTACCGGTGACAAAGTGCGCGTCGAGCTGACGCCCTATGATTTGAGCAAAGGGCGGATCACTTACCGCGCTCGTTAATCAAGTCAATACAGAACGCCCGGGTTATGCCGGGCGTTTTTGTATCTGCGTTTTGAGGTTTTGGGGCTGGCGGTTTCGCGCTTACAGCATGCAAATCAAAAGATCGCAGCCTTCGGCAGCCCATAGGTTGGATCGCGCGAATTCGATAGAAACGGGTTGACCTGCGGGCCGCCTTCGCGAGCAGGCTCGCTCCCACAGAAA
>NZ_RAZO01000381.1:0-2249 GCF_004307535.1 Pseudomonas sp. Sample_9 | reverse complement strand
CGGCCCGAGCCTTGCGACAGCAGCGGCTTGAAGCTTGGCGCGCAGTTGGCCACCGCCACCAGATCGCCGTCGGCATCGTAGAGGCCGATTTCGCGGATCCACTTACCGCCCTCGTCGGCCGGGATGATCTGCTCGGCGATGATCACCGCCGGGTTGACCGGGTCAATCTTCAGTTGGTTGAGCGGTTTACGACGCCACTCGTTGAGCAGCTTGGTTTGACTGGCCGACGGCACCGGATTAGGCGGATCAGCCAGCCCGTTCGGGTTGGCATCCCCCACGCCCATTTGCGTGATCAGCCAGGGAATGCCGAGCGCGTCGGCGTTCGCCTGCTTGGCCATCCCCACATTCGTGAGGATCGCAAAAAACTGCGAATTCGCATCAATCATAATAAACGTCCAGGGTGTCTATGGTGTGTTCGCGGCCGACCACGCCGAAGCTGCCAGTGACCTCGATGTCACGCATGACGGGCGGGTAAACGTCGATTTCGTCGCCTTCATAGAGGGACACAGCGATATTCAAATTGCCTTGAGTTTCCAGGCTGATCGCCAGCCCGGTCAGATGCCGGGTGACGGGTTTGGCGTCGTCAATCAGGCGCTCAAGCTCCTGATACATTTCTTCAGTGATGCCGGTATCGAGCACCCCGACCTTGAGCGCGAAGGTGCCTGGCACGCCCTCGGGCACCGTGTTGAACCACTCCACAATCTCGATCAGGTAGCCCAGCGGCTCGACCACACGGCGCAACGCGCCGATGGTGCCCTTGTGTTTGTGGATGTAATACGACGCCTTGATGGCCGCGCGCTTGGTCGCCTCAGTCCAGCGGTAATCCCAGCGATCCACCGACCAGGCCCATGCCAGGTGCGGCAACAAATGCACCGGGCAGGTATCAGCGTCGTAGAGGTCGCGCAGAGGGACAATCGTCTTTTCGAAAAACGCGGCCTCCATGGCCCGTTCCAGTTGCGTGCTGTTGAGCGGTAGGAGACTTTTCATATCAGCCCGCCAGCCTTACGTTGTAGCGCGTACAGAACGCCGCCTGCGCCTTGGTCGGGGCCAGATCCTGCCATCCGACCAACTCAACCCTGGCAACGCCGGCAACGTGCAGCTGGGCGTCAACAGCGGAGCGAGCGACCTCGACGCCCAGCCGTTTGCGTGGATTGATCCAGGCTGCCAAGCGGCTTTTGGCCTCGGCCAAACTGGCATCCGCCTCTGGACCGGCGCTGGCCATGTGCAAGATGGCGTCAATCTCGTAACGGATAACCTCTGCGCTTTGCACAGTCACCCGATCACCGACCGGCCGTACGTCATCGTCATTAAGCGCAGCGGCCACCGTCGCCAGCAGCTCCGGCGGCGCTTCCCCTTCCCCGTCCAACCCCAGCACCGTGACCGTGACATAACAAGGCTCCGGACTTTCGGCCGTGGCATCTGCCACCAGCCCTGATGCATTACGTGCATGCAGGATGTAGCTGTTACGCGGGCCGGCCGTGGTCAAGCCTTCATAGGCCAACTGGATACGCTCGCGAAACGGGTCGTCGTCTTCCATGACCTTGGGTACCGGTGGCACCGCCAACAGATCTTCGGCCTGAATGACCAGGCGCTTCAGATTGACGTTGGCCCCCAAGTGATCAAGGTCACCACGAATGGCATGTGCCAGCAGCAGCGCCTTGCCGGCGTCATTGACTCGGGCCCGGTTGCCGACCTTGTTGTAAGCCCCGACCTCAAGCACCTTGACCACTGGATCGCTTTCCAGCGCGGCCGTCCAGTTGCCGCCCATGTACCCGCGAAACACGCTCAGCCCGTCCTGATAAACCTCTTCGAAGTCCAGAGGCTCAAGCACGGTCGGCGCTGGCAGCGACGACAGATCTACGGTACTCATGCGGCCACCTCCAACGTGACGCTGTCGCCCAGGTACGTCCCGACGATTTGCAAATTGATTTGCCCGCCAATGACGGAAATGACCCGCACCTGATCCAACTTCAAACGCGGTTCCCAGCGCCCGAGAGCGCGTGCGACCTCAGCCTGTACAGCGCTTTTCCAGCCTTCGTTGATGGGCAAATCGACAAACCGCCGCAGCTTGCTGCCGTATTCCATACGATGCCGACGACTGCCCAGCGGCGTGCTCAAGATGTCGGCAATGGATTGGCGCAGGTGCTCAATGCCGGATATGGGTAGGCCGGTGTGGCGATCCATTCCGATCATCGATGTCACTCCTTGAACGGCTCGTATTCTTCGCTGGCTTTCAGGAACTTGACCGC
>NZ_RAZO01000169.1:0-606 GCF_004307535.1 Pseudomonas sp. Sample_9 | reverse complement strand
CGGTGTCGACCTTGCAGCAATTGCTCGATAAGCACATCGAACAACCGCTGGTGGGCCCGCCGGTGGTGAATGTGCTGGAGCTGAACCTGGCACTGCAAAACCTGTAATCGGCGGCGCGGCCATTCGCGAGCAGGCTCGCTCCCACCTTTGGAATGCATATCCATGTGGGAGCGAGCCTGCTCGCGAAGGCGCCCTGACAATCACCGCATAAACATCAGAAGAAAGAGAGCATCCCCAGCATGAGCGACTCCGGCCGCGCCGACGCATTGTTAGCAGACCTGCCCCGCGATGGCCGTGGCCGGCTCAAGGTTTTTCTCGGCGCGGCGCCCGGGGTCGGCAAGACCTACGCCATGCTTCAGGCCGCGCACACGCAGCTGCGCCAAGGCGTGAAAGTCCTCGCCGGCGTGGTCGAAACCCATGGCCGTGCCGAAACCGAAGCCTTGCTCGGCGGCTTGCCACAGCAACCGCTGGTGCGCAGCGAATACCGTGGCGTGCTGCTCGAAGAAATGGACCTAGACGGCATTCTCGCCGCCAAGCCGAAGCTTGTGCTTGTGGATGAACTGGCCCACAGCAACGCCCCCGGCAGTCGTCACGCCAAGCGCTGGC
>NZ_RAZO01000479.1:29325-30617 GCF_004307535.1 Pseudomonas sp. Sample_9 | reverse complement strand
GCCGCTGACGGTGATGGTTTTGCTCGAAGCGTCATCGGTAAAACCGCTGGTTGGCAGCCATTGCTTCACATAGCCACGGCAATACCCGGCGTCGTTGTTCATCACATAACGGCACGAGCAATATTCCTTGGCGGTGTAGGCGCTGATGATGTCCGGGAAAGCCCAGAGATTCTCCCGTTCATACCAACCCCAACCGAGCAGCACGACCAACAGCAACAATAGAAAGCGCTTCATGGCCGCACCGCCTGCAACACGCGTTTGAGCAATTCGTTGTGCTTATAGCTGCCATCACGATCATCGGCGTAACGCACGATCACCAGTTTCTCGCTGGGCATCACGTACAGCGCCTGGCCCCAGTGGCCGAGGGCGGCGAAGGTGTCGGGTGGCGCGTCGGGCCATGGTGATGGTGCGCCATCGACAAGGCGATTGAGCCACCAATGTCCGCCGGGCACGGCTTCGTCCTGCTGCGCCTCGTAGCCGGCAAAGGGCTTGAGATTGAATGTCACCCAATCCTCGGGCAACAATTGCCGATCATTCCAGCGCCCACCGCGCGCCATCAGCAGACCGACCCGCGCCAGATCTCGCGCGGTGAGATAGGCGTAGGACGAGGCGACAAACGTGCCGCTGGCATCGCTTTCCCACACGGCATGGCGAATGCCCAACGGCTCAAACAATGCTGTCCACGGATAATCGGCATAACGCTCTGGGCCGACCATGGTTTTCAGGGCGGCGGCGAGCAGATTGCTGTCACCGCTGGAGTAGCGGAAAGCCTGACCCGCTGCGGTGTAACTGTCCTGTGCGGCAGAGAACGCGGCCATGTCGCGACGGCCCCGCGTGTAAAGCATCGCCACCACCGAAGATTTCAGCGGGGCGTATTCGTAGTCTTCCTGCCAATCAAGACCGGAGGCCCACTTCAGCAGATGGCCGAGGGTGATCGCCGGATGTTTTTCCAGCGTCGGGTAGAACTTCAGCGCCGGATCGTCGAGCTTGAACCGGCCTTCGCCGTAGGCCACGCCAAGTACCGTGGCCAGCAGACTTTTGCTGATCGACCAGGTCAGGTGCGGGGTCTGTTCGGTGGTCGGACCGGCGTAGCGTTCGTAGATGATCTGGCCGTCGTGGATGATCAGCAAGGCGTCGGTGCGGATGCCTTCGCGGGTGGCGTCGTTGCGGGGCGCGAAGGCGTAACTTTCCAGCGCTTCGACGGCCGGGCCGGTGATCTGTGGGGCGATGGGCCATTGCTCGCCGGGCCATTGTTCGGCGCGGACGGTGAGGCTGATCAGCAGCAGGAACAG
>NZ_RAZO01000479.1:22807-29225 GCF_004307535.1 Pseudomonas sp. Sample_9 | reverse complement strand
GCTCGCCGGGCCATTGTTCGGCGCGGACGGTGAGGCTGATCAGCAGCAGGAACAGGGAAAAGCATTTGAACATGGTTGAGGCTCTGGGGATGAGTCTGCTGAGATTAGGAGCCGTTGATGACAGATGTGTGGTGTTCTTGAGGCCGCCTTCGCGAGCAGGCTCGCTCCCACATTTCGACAGACGAAACACGATCTTTCTGTGGGAGCGAGCCTGCTCGCGAAGGGGCCGCTCAGGTCACCGCCAAAGCCTTGGCCAAGCGCTTGGCCCTCGCCCCTGCCGCCAACTGCATCACGCCCTTGTCCCGCTGCCACATCTGCGCCCACTCCACTGGACCATCGGCCAGCGCCTGTTCCACCTCCCGCGCCAACGCTTCAAATTGCGCAAACAACCCGCCCAGCAGCACATGCCCGGCCGGACTGTTCGGCGCCTGCCGACTGGCCTCGGCGCACCCGGCCAGCAGCGCCAGTAAACGCAATTGCAGGGCCTGCGGCCAGTCGTTGTCCTGGCCGACGCCGTACAACCACGCGGTCATGGCGCTGAGCACGTAGACATCTTCAAGACTGCGAAACGGTTTGACGTAGGCGTCCCAGCCGTCGCCGGCGAGCAGTTCGCACAGGACGCCGTCCAGATGCAGGCGACCGTGGCTGATGTCCGGCATCAACGGCAACGCCGGCAATTTTTCCACTTTCACGCCGGGCTCGCCGGGATAAACCACCGCCAGACTCAGGCGCGGTGCTTCGCCAAGCTCCTCACTGCGCGCAGCCACCAGTAACCAATCGGCGGCGTCGCCTGCGGTGACGAAATCCTTGCGCCCGCTCAAGCGCAAATCTTTCAGCCGCGTTTGCATATCGGCCGGGCGCAGGCTGCGTTGTTCGGTCGCGCACAAGGCGCCGAGGCTCAGTGGCGCGCTCGGCCACAACATGCGCAGCGCCGCCTGATAACCGACCAGAAACGCCAGCCCCGGCGTGGCCATTCGCCGCCCGCCGGCCACCGCCAATTCGAACGGCGTGACGTTGCCCAGCGCCTGCAACAACGTTGCAAAACCCTCGGCCAGATCAGCAGCGGCGGGCAAGCGTTCACGGCGGTGCAGCAGATCTGTCCAGGGCATGGGCGCCTCCTCGCGGGCTGTCATATAAGCATCACCGAACGTTCATGGCGATGACACCGGGGCTACATAGCCTGACTTTGCACAACACGGCTGCATAAAGAAAGTCGATCGGCTGCAACCCACGACGGGTTAAAGGCCCGTACGGAGATTCACATGACGCAAATCGCCCGCATCAGCGACACCGGCAATGAACGCCGCCTGCAAGCCGAACGCCTGATCGGCGCCGAAGCCTTGCAGCAAGCCCAGGCCCTGCGCTTCGCCGTCTTCAGCGGCGAGTTCAACGCCAAACTCAAAGGCGCCGAACTGGGTCTGGACATGGATGATTATGATGTTCACTGCAGCCACATCGGCGTGCGTGATCTGAACACCGGGCGCCTGGTGGCGACCACGCGTCTGCTCGATCACACCGCCGCCAGCAGCCTCGGCAAGTTCTATAGCGAAGAAGAATTCAGCCTGCACGGCCTCGCCCACCTGCAAGGCCCGATCCTGGAAATCGGCCGCACCTGCGTCGATCCGGCGTACCGCAACGGCGGCACCATCGCCGTGCTCTGGGGCGAGTTGGCCGAAGTGCTCAATCAGGGCGGCTACAGCTACCTGATGGGTTGCGCGAGCATTCCGATGCAGGATGGCGGCATTCAGGCCCACGCGATCATGCAGCGTCTGCGCGAGCGTTACCTGTGCACCGAACACTTGCGCGCCGAGCCGAAAAATCCGCTGCCGACGCTGGATATCCCGTCCAACGTGATCGCCGAAATGCCGCCGCTGCTCAAGGCCTACATGCGCCTCGGGGCGAAGATCTGCGGCGAGCCGTGCTGGGACGAAGACTTCCAGGTCGCCGACGTGTTCATCCTGCTCAAGCGCGACGAACTCTGCCCGCGCTACGCCAAGCACTTCAAGGCGGCCGTGTAATGAGCCGGTTGCGGGTGTACGCGCGAATCGCGCGAGTGCTGCTGGTGGTGACGCTGGGCCTGACCATGGCCAGCGTCTTCGGCGTGTTCGAACGCATCGGTCTGGCCCACTCGATGGAGCGGCGCCAGCGCTGGTCGCGCTTCTTCATGGCGCGGCTGAGCAATGCCCTGCCCTTTCGCGTGAGCGTGCATGGCGAGCTGCCAAAACAGCCGATGCTGTGGGTCAGCAATCACGTGTCGTGGACCGACATTCCGCTGCTGGGCATGCTCACGCCGCTGTCGTTTCTGTCCAAGGCCGAGGTGCGCACCTGGCCGGTGGCCGGCTGGCTCGCAGCCAAGGCCGGCAGCCTGTTCATCCGTCGGGGGTCGGGCGACAGCCAGTTGATCCGTAAGCAGATGACCCGCCATCTGCAAACCGAACATGCGTTGCTGATGTTCCCCGAAGGCACCACCACCGATGGCCGTTCCCTGCGCACCTTTCATGGTCGCCTGCTGTCGGCGGCGATCGATTCCGAGGTGATGCTGCAACCGGTGGCGATCCGTTATCTGCGTGACGGCGAAATCGACACGCTGGCGCCGTTCGTTGGTGACGATGATTTGCTCTCGCATCTGATGCGCCTGTTCAGCCATGACTGTGGCGATGTCGAGGTGCATCTGCTCAAGCCGATTGCCTGTCAGGGCCGCGAGCGCGCGGCGCTGGCGTTCGAAGCGCAGCAGGCGGTGCAGAAGGTGTTGTTTGGCGAGGTCGCAAAACCTGCCGAACCGCGTCGCACAGGCAACCTGATAGCCGCCTGAGCCAATACAAATCCTCTGTGGGAGCGAGCCTGCTCGCGAAGGCGGCGTGCCATTCAGCATCTATATTGGCTGAGACACCGCCTTCGCGAGCAGGCTCGCTCCCACATTCAGATCTTCAGTGGATCAGAGTTTTGCGCAAAAACCTGCAGTTGCGGATAAAACAGGCTGAAGTCTTCACTCAGCGGCTCATACAACCGCCGCAACTCCGCCATGGCCCCGGCCAATTCCTCCGGCCTGGTCAGGCGTCGCGAGATCCCGCGCAGCACCTGTTCCAGCACCTCAAACTCGCGATACGAGCCCAGCCAGTCGTTGGCGACCATGTGCGGGGCGATCTTCGCCAGCCGTTCCGGCAACTGTCGTTCGCGGGACAGCACGTGATAGACGTCTGCGGTGAACTGCTCCAGCGGCCGGTCGGCATACAGCGTCCAGTCCCGCGCCAGGCAATGATCGAAAAACACATCAAGGACGATCCCCGCATAGCGCCGCCGCGTCTCGGTAAAGCGCCCCAAAGCAATGTCGACCAGTGGATGGCGATCGGTGAAGACGTCGATGCGCCGATGCAGCGCAATCGCCGCCTCCACTTCCGGGTCGAACTGGCCTTGCAGCCGACCTTTGACGAAGTCGCCATACAGGCTGCCGAGTAACTGACCGGGGCGCTGACCGCCGAGATGCAAATGCGCGAGATAGTTCATGAGCGCAGCTTAGCACTGCGTTCGCTGCTCCAGCACCCTCGTATCGTTATAACCCGATATAGCGATTTATGCGTTCGTCAGACCGAATTCATATTGGTATATCGCGATCCAACGATTTAAAGTCCGCCCCATCGCGATATATCGCAACTGCCACCACGAGCCCAAGCCATGAACCTCGACCTCGACGAAATAATAAAAGCCCTGGCGCACCCAGTACGGCGAGACATCCTCAACTGGCTGAAAGACCCGAAAGGCGAATTCCCCGAGCAGTTGCACAACCACGAGTACGGCATCTGTGCCGGGCAGATCGATCAGCGTTGCGGCCTGTCGCAATCGACCGTGTCGGCACACCTGGCAACGTTGCAACGGGCCGGGCTGATCAGCAGCCAGAAGGCCGGGCAGTGGCATTTTTTCAAACGTAACGAGGACGTCATCCAGGCGTTTCTCAGCACCCTCAGTAAAGAGCTCTGACCCTTAACGTCAGCCAGCCGACAAGGAAACCTGCATGCCCCTTTCGCTTCTCATCCTCGCCCTGAGCGCCTTCGCCATCGGCACCACCGAGTTCGTCATCATGGGCCTGCTGCCCGACGTGGCGGCGGACCTCGGCGTGTCGATTCCCGGCGCCGGCTGGCTGGTCACCGGTTACGCCTTGGGCGTGGCCATCGGTGCGCCGTTCATGGCGCTGGCCACCGCGAAGCTGCCGCGCAAGGCCGCGCTGGTGGCGTTGATGGGCATCTTTATTGTCGGCAACCTGCTCTGCGCCATCGCCAGCGACTACAACGTGCTGATGTTTGCCCGGGTGGTCACGGCGCTGTGTCACGGTGCGTTCTTCGGCATTGGCTCGGTGGTGGCGGCCAATCTGGTCGCACCAAACAAACGTGCCTCGGCGGTGGCGTTGATGTTCACCGGTCTGACCCTGGCCAACGTGCTCGGCGTACCGCTGGGCACCGCATTGGGTCAGGAAGCCGGCTGGCGTTCAACCTTCTGGGCGGTGACCGTCATCGGTGTGATCGCGCTGATCGGCCTGATCCGCTTCCTGCCGGCCAAGCGTGACGAAGAGAAACTCGACATGCGCGCCGAACTCGCTGCCCTCAAAGGCGCCGGCATCTGGCTGTCGCTGAGCATGACCGCGCTGTTCGCCGCCTCGGTGTTTACCCTGTTCACCTACGTTGCCCCACTGCTTGGCGAAGTCACCGGTGTGTCTCCGCGTGGCGTGACCTGGACGCTGATGCTCATCGGTCTGGGCCTGACGGTCGGCAACATCATCGGCGGCAAACTCGCCGACAAGGGCATGGCCGCCACGCTGATCGGCGTGTTCATCGCCATGGCCGTGGTTTCCACGGTGCTGAGCTGGACCAGCGTCGCGCTGATCCCGACTGAAATCACTCTGTTCCTCTGGGCCACCGCGTGTTTCGCCGCTGTGCCGGCGCTGCAGGTCAACGTGGTGACCTTTGGCAAGGCTGCACCGAACCTGGTTTCGACCCTGAACATCGGCGCCTTCAACGTTGGCAACGCCCTCGGCGCCTGGGTCGGCGGCAGCGTCATCGCCCACGGCTACGGCCTGACCAGCGTGCCACTGGCTGCCGCCGCGCTGGCCGTGCTTGCCCTGCTGGTGACCCTGATTACTTTCCGCCAGAACGGCAATGCCGAGCTGGCGCCTGCTTCCAACTGATCAACTTCCTTAATTAAAGCGAGGCTTTTAGACATGGCGACTATTTTCGACCCGATCAAACTCGGCGACATCGAGCTGAACAACCGCATCATCATGGCCCCGCTGACCCGCTGCCGCGCCGACGAAGGTCGTGTGCCGAACGCGCTGATGGCCGAATACTACGTACAACGCGCCTCGGCCGGCCTGATCCTCAGCGAAGCCACTTCGGTAACACCGATGGGCGTCGGCTACCCGGATACCCCGGGCATCTGGTCCAACGATCAAGTGCGTGGCTGGGCCAACGTGACCAAAGCGATTCACGGCGCCGGCGGCAAGATCTTCCTGCAACTGTGGCACGTTGGCCGCATTTCTCACCCTTCGTACCTGAACGGTGAAGCACCGGTCGCGCCAAGCGCCATCCAGCCAAAGGGTCACGTCAGCCTGGTTCGCCCACTGGCCGACTATCCAACCCCGCGCGCTCTGGAAACCGCTGAAATCGCCGACATCGTCGACGCCTACCGCACCGGCGCCGAGAACGCCAAGGCCGCCGGTTTCGACGGCGTGGAAATCCACGGCGCCAACGGTTACCTGCTCGACCAGTTCCTGCAAAGCAGCACCAACCAGCGTACCGACCAGTACGGCGGCTCGCTGGAAAACCGTGCGCGCCTGCTGCTGGAAGTGACCGACGCCGCGATCGAAGTCTGGGGCGCCGGCCGCGTTGGTGTGCACCTGGCACCGCGTGCCGATTCCCACGACATGGGCGATGACAACCTCGCCGAAACCTTCACCTACGTCGCCCGTGAACTGGGCAAGCGTGGCATCGCGTTCATCTGCTCGCGCGAAAAAGAAGGCGCCGACAGCCTCGGTCCGCGACTGAAAGAAGCGTTCGGTGGCCCATACATTGCCAACGAGAAGTTCACCAAGGAAAGCGCCAACGAGTGGCTGGCCAGCGGCAAGGCAGACGCCGTAGCGTTCGGCGTGCCGTTCATTGCCAACCCGGACCTGCCGGCACGTTTGCAGGCCGATGCGCCGTTGAACGAGCCGCATCCGGAGACTTTCTACGGTAAAGGTCCAGTGGGTTATATCGACTATCCGACCTTGTAATCACGCTGTAGCGCAGAAATGAAAAAGCCCCGGACTTGTGAGAGTCAGGGGCTTTTTGCTGTTGGCGCAGGGTAAGAGCCTGCGAACACCGTTTCACAACAGCGACACAATTTCCCTACAAAATCCACGGCTGGCTACGTTTAAACTCCCCGCCGCGAT
>NZ_RAZO01000479.1:0-22707 GCF_004307535.1 Pseudomonas sp. Sample_9 | reverse complement strand
ACACAATTTCCCTACAAAATCCACGGCTGGCTACGTTTAAACTCCCCGCCGCGATGATCAGCCATGGCGGCTGATTGACATCCTGCCGGGCAATTGCGCATTTTGTTTCATTTGCGCAGGCTTGGGCTCAGGCGCAGCATGTCCAGCCCGGTGTCGACCCAGCGTTCAGCCTCGGCGTGCAGTTCGAAGCTGTCCGGGGCCAGCAGCCAGCCGTACAGCAGGCCGTCGATGTAGGCATGAATGCTGATCGCCGCGCGGACAGTGTCGAGATCTTCCGGCAACTGGCCGCGATTCACCGCATTACGCAGGGTCAGGCCGATGCGCACGTTGCAATCGAGACTGGCCGTCCGGCGCTGCTGGCGCAGATCGCACATTTCATCGGTGAATTCGCACTTATGAAACAGAATTTCGTTGATGCGCCGGGTTTTCGGGTCCAGTGCAACTTGATGAAACAAATGAATCAGCAACTGTCGCATGCAGCCCAGCGGGTCCGGTTCGTCCTCGCTTTCGCTGGCCTTGGCCAGTTCATCCAGCGGTTCGTGCAGGCTGTCGAGCATGGCCTGGACCAGGTCGGCCTTGTTGCTGAAATGCCAGTAGATGGCGCCACGCGTCACGCCGGCGAGGGTCGCGATGTCCGCCAGGGTGGTGCGGGCAACCCCCCTTTCATAGAAGGCTTTCTCGGCCGCTTCCAGGATCTGGCTGCGGGTTTCCTGAGCTTCCTCTTTGGTACGACGGACCATGGCAGTAAAACCTCAAACAGGATGTTTCAGGGATGGCTGAATATCCGCTGAATAAAGAGGGGGCGATCTCTCGTGAATCGACTCCCCGGCCTACAATTTCAAACCTTGCGACGACTTTTGTATCAGGGTGGGTACGCGGCGCAGGTGTTTACAAACAACCATGAACGTAAGTATATTACTTAGCAAGCTACTTATCCACCCGGTGCCCGATTTTTACTCTTTCACACTTCTTGTGCGCTTCTTGCGCGCCTGACCCGAGGATCTTCATGCAATTCAAGCCAGCTGTTACCGCTCTGGTCACTGCCGTCGCCCTGGCATCGCTGCTCAGCGGATGTAAAAAGGAAGAAGCGGCCCCAGCCGCTCCGCCTCCTCAGGTCGGCGTCGTCACCCTGCAACCACAAGCCTTTACCCTCACCTCGGAACTTCCGGGCCGCACCAGTGCGTTCCGCATCGCTGAAGTTCGCCCACAGGTCAACGGCATCATTCTCAAGCGTCTGTTCAAGGAAGGCGCCGACGTCAAAGCCGGCCAGCAGCTGTATCAGATCGATCCGTCGGTCTATGAAGCTACGCTGAAAAGCGCCGAAGCCGAGCTGCGTTCGACCAAGTCGATTTCCGACCGCTACAAGCAACTGGTCGACGAACAAGCCGTGAGCCGTCAGGAATACGACACCGCACTGGCCAACCGCCTGCAATCGGAAGCCTCGTTGCAGAGCGCGCAGATCAACGTGCGCTACACCAAAGTCTACGCGCCGATCTCTGGCCGTATCGGCCGCTCTTCGGTCACCGAAGGCGCACTGGTCAGCAATGGCCAGGCCGATGCAATGGCAGTGATTCAGCAGCTCGACCCGATCTACGTCGACGTGACCCAGTCGTCGGTGGAACTGCTGGAACTTCGCCGCGAGCTGGAAAGCGGCCGTCTGCAGAAGGCTGGCGACAACGCCGCCGCAGTCAAGCTGACCCTGGAAGACGGCAGCCAGTACAAGCTCGACGGCAAGCTGGAATTCTCCGAAGTCTCGGTTGACCAGACCACCGGCTCGGTGACCCTGCGCGCGGTGTTCCCGAACCCGGATCACACCCTCTTGCCAGGCATGTTCGTTCACGCCCAGCTGCAAGCCGGCGTCAACAGCGCAGCGATCCTCGCGCCGCAACAAGGCGTGACCCGCGACCTCAAAGGCACCCCGACCGCACTGGTCGTCGGCGCCGACAACAAGGTCGAACTGCGTCAGCTCAAGGCCAGCCGCACCGTCGGCAGCCAGTGGCTGATCGAAGACGGCCTGAAAGCCGGCGATCGTCTGATCACCGAAGGGCTGCAGTACGTCAAACCGGGCGTCGAGGTCAAAGCGACCGAAGCGACTAACGTCGGCACCAAGAACCCGGCCCCCGCACAGGCAGCTGACAAAGCCGCCGGCGGCAAAGGGGAGTAACCCATGTCAAAATTCTTCATCGACCGTCCGATTTTCGCCTGGGTAATCGCCCTGGTGATCATGCTGGTCGGGGCACTTTCGATCCTGAAATTGCCGATCAACCAGTACCCGAGCATTGCGCCACCGGCCATTGCAATCCAGGTGACCTACCCAGGCGCATCCGCACAAACCGTGCAGGACACCGTGGTGCAGGTCATCGAGCAACAGCTCAACGGTATCGACAACCTGCGTTATGTGTCGTCGGAAAGTAACTCCGACGGCAGCATGACCATCACCGCGACCTTCGAGCAAGGCACCAACTCCGACACCGCGCAGGTCCAGGTCCAGAACAAGCTGAACCTGGCCACCCCGCTGCTGCCACAGGAAGTGCAGCAACAGGGTATCCGCGTGACCAAGGCAGTGAAGAACTTCCTGCTGGTGATCGGCGTGGTGTCGCGTGACGGCAGCATGACCAAGGACGACCTGTCCAACTACATCGTGTCGAACATGCAGGACCCGATCTCGCGGACCGCCGGTGTCGGTGACTTCCAGGTCTTCGGTGCGCAGTATGCGATGCGTATCTGGCTCGACCCGGCCAAGTTGAACAACTTCAACCTGACCCCGGTCGACGTGAAGAATGCGATTGCCGCGCAGAACGTTCAGGTGTCGTCCGGTCAGCTCGGTGGCTTGCCTGCCGTGCAGGGCCAGCAACTGAACGCGACGATCATCGGCAAGACCCGTCTGCAGACCGCCGAGCAGTTCAAGGAAATCCTGCTCAAGGTCAACAAGGACGGTTCGCAGGTTCGCCTCAAAGACGTGGCTGAAGTCGGCCTCGGCGGTGAGAACTACGCGATCAGCGCCCAGTTCAACGGCAGCCCGGCTTCCGGTCTGGCGGTGAAACTGGCCAACGGCGCCAACGCCCTCGACACGGCCAAGGCTCTGCGCAACACCATCGACAGCCTCAAGCCGTTCTTCCCGCAAGGCATGGAAGTGGTGTTCCCGTATGACACCACCCCGGTGGTGACCGAGTCGATCAAAGGCGTGGTGCACACCCTGGTCGAAGCGATCGCGCTGGTGTTCCTGGTGATGTTCCTGTTCCTGCAGAACTTCCGCGCCACCGTCATCACCACGATGACTGTGCCAGTGGTACTGCTCGGTACATTCGGCATCCTCGCCGCCGCCGGTTTCAGCATCAACACCCTGACCATGTTCGGCATGGTGCTGGCCATCGGTCTGCTGGTGGACGACGCCATCGTCGTGGTGGAAAACGTCGAGCGGGTGATGAGCGAAGAAGGCTTGTCACCGAAGGAAGCGACAAAGAAATCCATGGGCCAGATCCAGGGTGCACTGGTCGGTATCGCCCTCGTGCTCTCGGCGGTACTGCTGCCGATGGCGTTCTTCAGCGGCTCCACCGGTGTGATCTACAAGCAGTTCTCGATCACCATCGTGTCGGCCATGGCCCTGTCGGTACTGGTTGCCCTGATCTTCACCCCGGCGCTGTGCGCGACCATGCTCAAGCCGATTCCGAAAGGCGAGCACGGTACCCCGAAGAAAGGTTTCTTCGGCTGGTTCAACCGCAACTTCGACCGTGGTGTACGCAGCTACGAGCGCGGCGTCGGCAACATGCTGACCCGCAAGGCGCCGTATCTGCTGGCGTATCTGCTGATCGTCGTGGGCATGATCTGGCTGTTCACCCGCATCCCGACCGCGTTCCTCCCGGAAGAAGACCAGGGCGTACTGTTCGCTCAGGTGCAGACCCCGGCCGGTTCCAGTGCCCAGCGTACGCAGGTGGTGGTGGATGAAATGCGTGAGTACCTGCTGCGTCCGAACAAGGACGGCGGTGAGGCGGACGCGGTGGCTTCGGTGTTTACCGTGACCGGCTTCAACTTCGCCGGCCGTGGTCAGAGTTCGGGTATGGCGTTCATCATGCTCAAGCCGTGGGGCGAACGTAACGCGGACAACAGCGTGTTTAACCTCGCTGCGCGTGCCCAGCAACACTTCTTCAGCTTCCGCGACGCGATGGTGTTTGCCTTCGCCCCGCCAGCGGTTCTGGAATTGGGTAACGCCACCGGTTTCGACGTGTTCCTGCAGGACCGCGCCGGTATCGGTCACGAAAAACTGATGGAAGCGCGCAACCAGTTCCTCGGCATGGCGGCGCAAAGCAAGGTGCTGACCCAGGTGCGTCCGAACGGCCTGAACGATGAGCCGCAGTTCCAGCTGGAAATCGACGACGAGAAGGCCAGTGCCCTCGGCATCACCATCAGCGACATCAACAACACCCTGTCGATCGCACTGGGCAGTAGCTACGTCAACGACTTCATCGACCGTGGTCGGGTTAAGAAAGTCTACGTGCAGGGCCAGCCGGACTCGCGCATGAGCCCGGAAGACTTGAAGAAGTGGTACGTGCGTAACGCCGAAGGCACCATGGTTCCGTTCTCGGCGTTCGCCAAGGGCGAGTGGGTCTACGGTTCGCCGAAGCTGGCGCGCTATAACGGTGTGGAAGCGGTCGAAGTCCTCGGGGCTCCGGCGCCGGGCTACTCCACCGGTGAAGCGATGGCTGAAGTCGAAGCGATTGCCAAGAAGCTGCCGGCCGGTGTCGGTATTTCCTGGACCGGTCTGTCCTACGAGGAACGTCTGTCCGGCTCGCAAGCACCAGCGCTGTACGCCCTGTCGCTGCTGATGGTGTTCCTGTGTCTGGCGGCGCTGTATGAAAGCTGGTCGATTCCGATCGCGGTCATGCTCGTGGTACCACTGGGGATCATCGGTGCACTGATGGCCACCAGCCTGCGCGGTCTGTCCAACGACGTGTACTTCCAGGTGGGCTTGTTGACGACCATCGGTCTGGCGGCTAAAAACGCCATTCTGATCGTCGAATTCGCCAAGGAACTGCATGAACAGGGACGCAGCCTGCGTGAAGCGGCGATTGAAGCCTGCCGCATGCGTCTGCGCCCGATCATCATGACCTCGCTGGCCTTCGTTCTCGGTGTTGTGCCGCTGGCGATTTCCACCGGCGCCGGTTCAGGCAGTCAGCATGCGATCGGTACCGGCGTGATTGGCGGTATGCTCACGGCCACGATCCTGGCGATCTTCTGGGTCCCACTGTTCTTCGTTACTGTGTCGTCCATCGGTCAGCGCAAAAAGACCGACGCGGATGAGACTACTGAAACTCCTAAAGAGGCTGGCCAATGAGCAAGTCGCTACTCTCCATCGCAGTCGCCGCCTTCGTGCTGAGCGGTTGCTCGCTGATACCTGACTATCAGCAGCCTGAGGCTCCGGTCGCAGGCCAGTACCCGCAGGGGCCGGCATATTCGCCGGCCCAGGCTCCGGCGCAAGCCGCTGCCGAACAGGGCTGGAAGCAGTTTTTCCATGACCCGGCCCTGCAACAGCTGATCCAGGTCGCCCTGGAAAACAACCGTGACCTGCGTGTCGCGGCGCTGAACATCGACGCTTACGCGGCGCAGTACCGCATCCAGCGCGCCGACCTGTTCCCGGCGGTGTCGGCCAATGCCGCCGGCAGCCGCCAGCGTCTGCCGGCCCGTGCCTCGCAGACCGGCGAGTCGATGATCAGCAGTTCGTATTCCGCCACCGTCGGCGTCAGCGCCTACGAACTCGACCTGTTCGGTCGGGTGCGCAGCCTGAGCGAGCAAGCGCTGCAACAGTACTTCGCTACTGAAGAAGCACGCCGCAGTACGCAGATCAGTCTGGTCGCCAACGTCGCCAACGCCTACCTGACCTGGCAGGCGGACAAGGAATTGCTCAAGCTGACGCAGGACACCCTCGGTGCCTTCGAAGAAAGCTACAAGCTGACCAGCCGCAGCAACGAAGTCGGTGTGGCTTCGGCGCTGGATCTGGCGCAGTCGCGCACTTCCGTGGAAAACGCCCGGGCGCAATTGGCGCGTTATACCCGCCAGGTCGCGCAGGACGAAAACAGCCTGACCCTGCTGCTCGGCACCGGTATTCCGGCCAACCTGCAAACGGCCAAACCGCTGTCCGATGATCTGCTCAGCGACGTGCCGGCCGGTCTGCCTTCGGACCTGCTGCAACGTCGTCCGGACATCCTCCAGGCCGAGTACAACCTGAAGGCGGCCAACGCCAACATCGGCGCGGCGCGTGCAGCGTTTTTCCCGAGCATCAGCCTGACCGCCAACGCGGGCAGCCTGAGCCCGGATCTGTCCGGTCTGTTCAAGGGTGGTTCGGGGACGTGGCTGTTCCAGCCGCAGATCAACCTGCCGATCTTCAACGCCGGCAGCCTGCGCGCCAGCCTCGACTACGCCAAGATCCAGAAGGACATTGGCGTGGCGAACTACGAAAAGTCGATTCAAACGGCTTTCCAGGAAGTCGCCGACGGCCTCGCCGCCCGCCAGACCTACACCGAGCAGCTGCAAGCGCAGCGTGACTTCGTTCAGGCCAACCAGGATTACTACCGCCTGGCCGAACGTCGCTACCGCATCGGCGTCGACAGCAACCTGACCTTCCTCGATGCCCAGCGTCAGTTGTTCAGCGCGCAACAAGCGCTGATCACAGACCGCCTCGCGCAGCTGACCAGTGCGGTCAACCTGTACAAGGCACTGGGCGGTGGCTGGAATGCGCAGACCGCGCAGAACGAACCGCTGAAAGAAGAAGCGCCGAAGATGAAGCTGTTCTGATCATCGGCTGACTACATCAAGCCCACCATTTTTGGTGGGCTTTTTGTTTTTTTGAAGATCAAAAGATCGCAGCCTTCGGCAGCTCCTACATTTGAAATGCGTTGCCCTGTAGGAGCTGCCGAAGGCCGCGATCTTTTGATCTTCAATGCTGTTCGATAATCGCCCAAAACCCGCTTTTCCCAATTGAATCCAAACATCCGCCCCCCGCACCATTCGCTCCACAAAACCAATAACAACAGGTTCGACACCATGCTCCCGCGCCCTGCCCCGTCCGGCTGATTGCCATCGTTTCACCCCTGAATACTTTCCAAGTCTGCACCCCGAAAACCGGCCGCAGCGCAGCCGTTCGCCCTAAAAAAACAAGAGAGACCCAAGTCCATGACAGTTTTCCCTGTGCCCTACGCATTGCCCGCTGTGATCGCCCTGGCCATCGCCGGTCTGGCCCTGCCAGCCAGCGCTGAAGAAAGCGGCTTCGTTGAAGGCGCCAAGGTCAACCTCAACCTGCGCAACTTCTACATCAACCGCAACTTCACCAACCCGACCAAGACTCAGGGCAAGGCTGAAGAGTGGACGCAGAGTTTCATCCTCGACGCCAAATCCGGCTTTACCCAAGGCACCGTCGGTTTCGGCATGGACGTACTCGGGCTGTATTCGATCAAGCTCGATGGCGGTAAGGGCACGGGCGGCACGCAGTTGTTGCCGCTGGACCATGACGGGCGCCCGGCGGACAACTTCGGCCGCACCAACGTCGCGTTCAAGGCCAGACTTTCCCAGACCGAGGTCAAGGTCGGCGAATGGATGCCGGTATTGCCGATTCTGCGTTCGGACGACGGTCGCTCGCTGCCGCAAACCTTCCGTGGCGGCCAGATCACCTCGAAGGAAATCGCCGGCCTGACCCTCTATGGCGGCCAGTTCCGCGCCAACAGCCCGCGCGACGACAGCAGCATGAGTGACATGTCGATGACCGGCAAAGCCGCGTTCACCTCTGATCGTTTCAACTTCCAGGGCGGCGAATACCTGTTCAACGACAAGCGCACGCAGATCGGCCTGTGGAACGCGCAGCTCAAGGACATCTACAGCCAGCAGTACCTCAACGTGCTGCACAGCCAGCCGCTCGGCGACTGGACGCTGGGCGCCAACCTCGGCTTTTTCTACGGCAAGGAAGATGGCAGCGCGCGTGCCGGCGATCTGGACAACAAAACCTGGTACGGCATGTTTTCGGCCAAGTACGGCGGCAACACGTTCTACCTCGGCCTGCAGAAACTCACCGGCGACAGCGCGTGGATGCGGGTCAACGGCACCAGTGGCGGCACGCTGGCCAACGACAGCTACAACGCCAGTTATGACAACGCTCAGGAACGCTCCTGGCAACTGCGCCACGACTACAACTTCGCCGCCCTGGGCATCCCCGGCCTGACCCTGATGAACCGCTACATCAGCGGCGACAACGTACACACCGGGACGATCACCGACGGCAAGGAATGGGGTCGCGAATCGGAACTGGGTTACACGGTGCAGAGCGGCACTTTGAAGGATTTGAACGTCAGATGGCGCAACTCGACCATGCGCCGCGACTTCAGCAACAACGAGTTCGATGAAAATCGCCTGATCGTCAGCTACCCGATCAGCCTGCTGTAATCCGATTACGTGTAGGAGCTGCCGCAGGCTGCGATCTTTTGATCTTGTTTTTAACAATCAAGATCAAAAGATCGCAGCCTTCGGCAGCTCCTACACGGGTATGCATTCCAAGGTGGGAGCGAGCCTGCTCGCGAAAGCGGCAGACCGGCCGCCATTATTCTCGAGATTCGACGCCCAGCTCATCCCACACCGATTCCGCCAGATGAAACGTCGCGTTCGCCGCCGGGATGCCGCAGTAAATTGCGCTCTGCATGATCACTTCCTTGATCTCGCCACGGCTGACGCCGTTGTTGGCCGCCGCGCGCAGGTGCAGTTTCAGTTCGCCCTCGCGGTTCATGCCGATCAGCATGGCGATGGTGATCAGGCTGCGGGTATGACGGGGCAGGCCCGGGCGGGTCCAGATGTCGCCCCAGGCGTGGCGGGTGATCATCTCCTGGAATTCCGAGTTGAACTCGGTCAGCGTGGTCAGGCTGCGATCGACGTGGGCATCGCCCAGCACCGCGCGGCGGACTTGCATGCCTTCGTCGTAACGTTGTTTCTCGTCCACAAATTCTTCCTCACTGAGCCTGCAAAAACGCCAGCACACGGTCGCTGAAAGCGGCACCGGCCTGCACGTTGGACAAATGCGCCGCATGGAACTCGGCGTACTCGGCACCGCGCACGTGGTCGCGAATGAAGTGCCCGCCGGACGGCGGCGTCACCGCATCTTCGCTGCCGGCAATGACCAGCAACGGCACGTTGATCGAAGCCAGTTGTTCACGGAAATCGGCATCGCGCACGGCCGCGCAGTTGGCCGCATAGCCTTGTGGATTGGTTGCGGCAAGCATGTCGGTAATCTTCTTCGCCGCCTCGGGATGGGCCGCCGAAAAGTCAGCGGTAAACCAGCGCGCAATCGAGGCATCACGCAGTGCGACCATCGCCGCCGGGCCGTCACGCAGTACGGTTTCGATGCGCGGATTCCACACCGACGGGTCGCCGATTTTCGCCGCCGTATTGCATACGATCAGCTTGTGCAGACGATGGCCGGCGTTGATCCCCAGCCACTGTCCGATCAGCCCGCCCATCGACAACCCGCAGAAATGCGCGCGCTCGATATGCAGCGCATCGAGCAGACCGAGCACGTCGCGACCGAGTTGTTCGATGCTGTACGGCCCCTCGGTGACCAGCGATTGCCCATGGCCGCGCGTGTCGAAACGCAGCACGCGGAAATGCTCGGTGAACGCCGGCATTTGCGCGTCCCACATGTGCAGGTCGGTGCCCAGCGAGTTGGACAGCACCAGCACCGGCGCCTCCGCCGGGCCCTCAATTTCATAGTGCAGTTCGCCATCGGCGAGTTGAACGAAAGCCACAGCCCTCTCCTTCAGACAGTCAAAGCGTTGTGTTCAGCCACCGCGCGCTCGATCCAGGCTTGCGCCTGGCCAAGGTAATGCGCGGGGTTCAGAAGATCATCGAGTTCAGCGCCACTGAGTTCGGCGGTGACTTGCGGCTCGTCAGCGAGCACCGCACGCAAATGGCGTTGCTCGGCCACGGCGCGTTTGCAGCATTGTTCGAGCAGGTGATGAGCGGTGTCGCGGCCGACGCGTTGGGCAAGGACGATGCTCACCGCTTCGGCCAGCACCAGGCCTTGGGTCAATTCGAGGTTGCGGGCCATGCGCGCCGCGTCGACTTCCAGACCCTCGGCCAACAAGCGCGCCTGTTGCAGCGAACCGGACACCAGGCAGCAGATTTCCGGCAGGGTTTCCCATTCGGCATGCCACAAACCGAGGCTGCGTTCGTGCTCCTGCGGCATCGCGCTGAACAGCGTCGACACCAGCCCCGGCACCCGCGTGGCCGCGCCGATCAGCACCGCCGCGCCGACCGGATTGCGTTTGTGCGGCATGGTCGACGAACCGCCCTTGCCCGGTGCCGCAGGTTCAAAAACCTCCGCTGCTTCGGTCTGCATCAACAGGCTGATGTCGCGGCCGAATTTGCCGAGGCTGCCGGCGATCAGGCCAAGCACCGCGCCGAACTCGACGATGCGATCACGCTGGGTGTGCCACGGTTGCTCGGGCAGGGTCAGTTGCAGCTCTTCGGCCAAGGCTTTGGCAATCGGCAGGGCCTGCTCTCCTAACGCAGCTAGCGTTCCGGAAGCGCCACCGAATTGCAGCACCAGCAGCCGTGGCTTGAGTTGTTGCAGACGCTGACGGCTGCGCGTGACGGCGCCGAGCCATCCAGCGATTTTCATACCGAGGGTCACTGGCGTCGCGTGTTGCAGCCAGGTGCGCCCGGCCAGTGGCGTGGTGGCGAAGCGTTGGGCCTGAACAGCAAGTGAGTCGGCCAGTTGCGCCAGTTCGCTTTCGATCAACGCCAGCGCCTGGCGCAATTGCAGGACCAGCCCGGAATCCATCACGTCCTGACTGGTCGCGCCCAGATGCACATAGCGCTCGGCTTCGGCATCGCTCGAAGCGATCTGCTTGCCCAAGGCCTTGACCAGTGGAATCGCCGAATTGCCAGCCGTGGCAATCGCCTCGCCCAGCGCCGCAAAGTCATACAGGCCCGCCTCGCACGCTGCAGCAATCGGCGCCACAGCGGATGAAGGAATCAGCCCGACCCGCGCCTCGGCCCGGGCCAGCGCCGCTTCGAAATCGAGCATCGCCTGCACCCGGCCCTGATCGCAGAACACTTCGCGCATATCGCGGGCGGTGAAGTAGGCATCGAACAATTGATTGCCCGGTCGCTGAGTCATAAACAGTCCTTGCCGGCGCGAGCCTCGCAGCCCGCGCACATGGGTTTACAGATCGTGGTGCAAATACTTCGCCTGCTTGGGCAGACGCAGACTGAACAGGAAGGCCACCGCCATCATCGCCGTGACGTACCAGTAGAAGGCGTTTTCCATGCCGCCGGCCTTGAGGCTCAGGGCCACGAATTCTGCCGAGCCGCCGAAGATTGCATTGGCCACCGCGTAAGCCAGGCCGACACCAAGCGCGCGGACTTCCGGCGGGAACATCTCGGCTTTTACCAGACCGCTGATCGAGGTGTAGAAACTGACAATCGCCAGCGCCAGGGTGATCAGCACGAAGGCGAGGAACGGGCTGCTGACGCTTTTCAGGCTGAGCAGAATCGGCACGGTGAACAGCGTACCGAGCGCGCCGAACCAGAGCATCGAGTTACGTCGGCCGATCTTGTCGGCGAGCATGCCGAACAACGGCTGCATGCACATATACAGGAACAGCGCGCCGGTCATGATGTAGCTGGCGGTCTTGGCGTGCATCCCGGCGGTGTTCACCAGGTATTTCTGCATATAGGTGGTGAAGGTGTAGAAAATCAGCGAGCCGCCGGCGGTGTAACCGAGGACGGTGATGAACGCCGCTTTGTGATCGCGAAACAGTGCAGTGATGCTGCCGGCGTCTTTATGCGCACGGGTTTCCTTATTGGTGGTTTCCTTCAGCGAACGACGCAGGAACAGCGAAATCAGCGCCGCCACCGCACCGACCACGAATGGAATCCGCCAGCCGTAGGCACGCAGATCCTCTTCAGTGAGGAACTGTTGCAGCACCACCACCAGCGACACCGCCAGTAGTTGCCCGCCAATCAGCGTCACGTACTGGAACGAGGCGAAGAAACCGCGCTGGCCCTTGAGCGCAACTTCACTCATGTAGGTCGCAGTGGTGCCGTACTCGCCGCCCACCGACAGACCTTGCAGCAAACGCGCGAACAGCAACAGCACTGGCGCCCAGACGCCGATGTCCTTGTAGGTCGGCAGGCAGGCAATCAGCAGCGAGCCGAAGCACATCATCAGAATCGAGATGAGCATCGAGTTCTTGCGCCCGTGCTTGTCGGCGACGCGACCGAAAATCCAGCCGCCAATCGGCCGCATCAGGAACCCGGCAGCGAACACGCCAGCGGTGTTGACCAGTTGCACAGTCGGGTTATCGGAGGGGAAAAACGCCGGGGCGAAATAGATCGCGCAGAAGGCGTAGACGTAGAAGTCGAACCACTCGACTAGATTGCCGGACGAAGCGCCGACGATGGCAAAGATGCGCTTGCTGCGCTCTTCGCCGGTGTAGTGGGAGGTGGTGGTTGTCATTGTTTTTTCACTCGATAGGGACAGTCACAGTCTAGACATACTTTGCAACAGTCCCGTTCCACATTGGCCCATCATCCAAGCCGGATCAGCCTTTGTGGTGAGGGGATTTATCCCCGCTCGAGTGCGAAGCACTCGCAAATCAGATACACGCGGTTCATCTGAATACCGCGCTGACTGGTTTTTGGGGCTGCTTCGCAGCCCAGCGGGGATAAATCCCCTCACCACAGGGACTCTGTCCTGCAGGGGATTTGGGGTGTTCTCTCAATAATCGAAGAACACCGTCTCGGCATCGGTACCCTGCAGAACTACATTCCACTGGTACACACCCGACGCATCCGCCTTGGCCAGCAACGTCTGGCGACGCTCCGCCGGCACACACTCGAGCAACGGGTCAGCAACGTTCGCCGGTTCACCTTCAAAATAAATCCGCGTCAGCAAATGCTTGACCAGACCACGGGCAAACACCAGCACCACCAGATGCGGCGCCTGGGTCGAGCCTTTCAACCCCGGCACGGTGCCCGGTTTGATCGTGGTGAAACGGAAGCGCCCTTCGGCGTCCACCGGTACCCGGCCGAAGCCTTCGAAATTCGGGTCGAGTGGCTTGTCCTGATGATCTTCCGGGTGGTCGTACTTGCCGGCGGCGTTGGCCTGCCAGACTTCGAGCATGGCGTCGTTGACGACATCGCCATTGCCGTCCACCACCTGGCCGCTGATCGCCACGCGCTCGCCGAGGGTCAGCTCGTTGGCCAGGGTTTCGCGGTTCAGCCAGGTCAGGCCGATGTGGTAATACGGCCCGACGGTGTGGGAAGTGGTCGCATAGAGCGTCATCTTATTTCTCCATCGGCGTGGCTTCACGGCCGCGCAGTACGATGTCCCAGCGGTAACCGAGGGCGTAGGACGGAATGGTTTTTTCCAGATCGAAAGCAGCGATCAGGCGTTCCTTGGCCGAAGTGTCCGGCACGCAGTTGTAGATCGGGTCATACGCCAGCAACGGGTCGCCGGGGAAATACATCTGCGTGACCAGTCGGGTGAGGATGCTCGGCCCGAACAGGGAAAAGTGGATGTGCGCCGGGCGCCAGGCGTTGTGGTGGTTGCCCCACGGATAGGCGCCGGGCTTGATGGTCTGGAACTGGTACCAGCCATCGGCATCGGTGACGGTGCGGCCGGTGCCGGTAAAGTTCGGGTCCAGCGGCGCGTCGTGCAGGTCGCGGGCATGGTTGTAGCGGCCGGCGGCATTGGCCTGCCAGATCTCCACCAGAATCCCCGGCACCGGCAGGCCGTCTTCGTCGAGCACGCGGCCGTGAATGATGATGCGCTCGCCCAACGGCTCGCCGTCGTGCTGGGCGGTCAGGTCATTGTCCTTCTCGGCAACGTGTTCGGCGCCGATGGTCGGCCCGGTGATTTCCGACAGCGAGTGCGGCAGGTGCACCAACGGCTTGGACGGCGAGCGCAGGTTGGTGGATTGATACGTCGGGTGCAGGTAGTCAGGCTGAGTGCCTGCCTGTGGGCGACGGTAACCAGGCTTGTCAGTCATTTCGCTTTCCTCAGTTCTTGTAAGTGCCGCAGCGCGTCAGACGCGTTCGATGGCCAAGGCCAGACCCTGGCCAACACCGACGCACATGGTCGCCAGACCTTTCTTGCCGCCAGTCTTTTCCAGATGATGCAGGGCGGTCAGCACCAGCCGCGCACCGCTCATGCCCAATGGGTGACCGAGGGCAATCGCGCCGCCATTCGGGTTGACCTGCGGCGCATCGTCGGCCAGGCCCAACTCGCGCAATACCGCGAGGCCCTGGCTGGCAAACGCTTCGTTGAGTTCGATCACGTCGAAATCGCTGACCGCCACGCCGAGGCGCTCGGTCAGTTTGCGCACCGCTGGCACCGGGCCGATGCCCATCACCCGAGGTGCGACACCGGCGCTGGCCATGCCGAGCACTTTTGCGCGGGCGGTCAGGCCGTGTTTTTTCACCGCTTCGGCTGACGCCAGAATCAGCGCAGCAGCACCATCGTTGACCCCCGAGGCATTGCCGGCGGTGACGGTTTTGTCCGCGCCGTTGACCGGTTTCAGTTTGGCCAGCGCTTCAATCGTAGTGTCGGCGCGCGGATGTTCGTCCTCGCTGACCACGGTTTCGCCCTTTTTGTGGGCGATGCGCACTTCGACGATTTCTTCAGCGAAGTATCCGGCGGCTTGAGCGGCGGCGGTACGTTGCTGACTGCGCAAGGCAAAGGCGTCCTGATCTGCGCGCGAGACTTTATAGTCGTCGGCGACGTTATCAGCCGTCTGTGGCATGGCATCGACGCCGTACTGCGCCTTCATCAGCGGGTTGATGAAACGCCAGCCGATGGTGGTGTCTTCCAGTTTCATGTTGCGCGAGAACGCCGCGTCGGCCTTGCCCATCACGAACGGTGCGCGGGACATCGACTCGACGCCGCCGGCAATCGCCAGCTCCATTTCGCCACTGGCGATGGCGCGGAATGCGGTGCCAATCGCGTCCATGCCCGAAGCGCAGAGACGATTGAGCGTAACGCCCGGCACGCTGTCCGGCAGCCCCGCCAGCAGCAGCGCCATGCGCGCGACGTTGCGGTTGTCTTCGCCGGCCTGGTTGGCGCAGCCGAGGAACACTTCATCGACGGCATTCCAGTCCACCGAAGGATTGCGCTCCATCAGGGCTTTGATCGGCACGGCGGCGAGGTCATCGGCGCGCACAGCGGACAATGCGCCACCGAAGCGGCCAATGGGGGTGCGAATCGCGTCGCAGATATACACGTCACGCATCATGCTTCTCCCGGTGCCTGACCGTGGGCGGCAGCGGTGCGCGCTTCAAGATCACGCAGTGCGGTCAACTCGACTTCGGTCGGCTCAGCGGTGGTTTCAACGGAGTCGGCAAAACGAATCGCCCAACCGGTGGCGGCGACCACTTGCTCGCGGGTCACGCCCGGATGCAGCGCGGTGACCACGAATTCGTGGGTGCCCTCCTCCGGTTCCATGATGCACAGGTCGGTGATGATGCCCACCGGCCCGGCGCCCGGCAGGCCCAGACGTTTACGCGAATCGCCGCCCTCGCCGTGACCGACCGAGGTGATGAAGTCGAGCTTGTCGACAAACGAACGCGCCGACTGTTTAAGGATGATCAGCACGCTTTTCGCCGAACCGGCAATCTCCGGCGCGCCACCGGCACCCGGCAGACGCACTTTCGGCGCGTGGTAGTCGCCGACCACGGTGGTGTTGATGTTGCCGAAACGGTCGACCTGCGCGGCGCCGAGGAAACCGACGTCGATGCGCCCGCCCTGCAGCCAGTAGCGAAAAATCTCACCGGTCGGCACCACGGTGTCGGCGGTCTCGGCCAGCTCACCGTCACCGATGGACAAAGGCAGTACGCTCGGCTTGGCGCCAATCGGGCCGGATTCGTAGATCAGCACCACGTCCGGCGATGAAGTCAGGCGCGCGAGGTTGGCGGCTTTCGATGGCAGGCCGATGCCGACGAAGCATACCGAGCCGTTCTTCAGGCGCCGGGCCGCCGCGACGGTCATCATTTCATTGGTGGTGTAAGTCATTACTTGGCCTCCGAAGCAGCGGCCAATTTGGCCTGGAATTCGCTGAAGTCAGCGCAGCCATGGATGTATTCGTTGATCCACGCGGTAAACGTCTCACGGTCGCGAGCGATCGGGTCCCACGCCTGATAGAAACGATTGTCACGCTCGGTGTAACCGTGGGCGTAGGACGGATGCGCGCCGCCCGGCACATGGCAGACCGCGCTCAAGGCCCAGGTCGGCAGTACGCAAGCGTTCATCGGTGCATTGAGGTCGTCGACGATTTCTTCCACGCTGACGATGCAACGCTTGGCGGCCAGCGCGGCTTCTTTCTGCACACCGAGAATGCCCCAGAGCAACACGTTGCCTTTGCGGTCGGCTTTCTGCGCGTGAATCACGGTGACGTCCGGGCGCACCGATGGCACTGCCGCCAGCACTTCGCCGGTGAACGGGCAGGTCACGGTTTTGATCAGCGGATTGACCTTCGGCAGGTCGGAGCCGGCGTAGGCACGCAGCACCGCGAACGGCAGGCCGGACGCGCCGGCGACGTAGGCGTTGGCGAGGTCGGCGTGGCTGTGTTCTTCGATTTCCAGCGCGTGCGGCCACTGCTTTTCGACCGCGTCACGCAAACGGTGCAGCGAACCCACACCCGGGTTGCCGCCCCAGGAGAAAATCAGTTTGCGCGCGCAACCGGCGCCGATCAGTTGGTCGTAGATCAGGTCAGGCGTCATCCGCACCAGCGTCAGATCTTTCTTGCCTTGACGAATGATTTCATGACCCGCTGCCGTAGGGATCAGGTGAGTGAAGCCTTCGAGGGCGACGGTATCGCCGTCGTTGACGAATTGCTTCACCGCGTCGTGCAGCGAAAGGATCTCAGCCATGGAGCGGGCTCCTGTTCTTGTAAGGAATCGCCAGTGATAAAAAGGCGCGAGGTTCAGCGCCGGAGTCACTGAAGATTAAGCTCGGGAAATTCGCCAAACAATCCGATAATCGACTGAGTGTTCGTTTATCGAACGGATTGTTGTTCAGCTAACAATCAGATCAAAAGCTTCGCGAGCAGGCTCGCTCCCACCTTGGAATGCATTCCAGAATGTGGGAGCGAGCCTGCTCGCGAAGGGGCCAGCCTGTTCAATAACGATCTGCGCCCGACTCAGGTCGCATCCGCATGACTGACCATGCCTTTGATCAGCACCGCCGCCGTCGCCAAACCGGCCGGGATCACCAGTGCGGTCAGCACTTGCTCGAAATTCCAGCCCAGGCCGAGCAAGGTTGCGCCCATCCACGCGCCGAGGATCGCGCCGAAGCGGCCGATGCCGAGCATCCACGACACCCCGGTCGCGCGGCCTTGAGTCGGGTAGAAGCGTGCGGCCAATGACGGCATCGCCGATTGCGCGCCGTTGACGCACATGCCCGCCACCAGTACCAGCGTCGCCAGCAAGGTAATGTTGCCCAGGCTCTGCCCCACGGCGTAGGCAAACACCCCGGCCAGCAGGTAGAAAATGCCGATGACCTTGTGCGGATTGAAGCGGTCCATCGCCCAGCCCACCCCGACCGCGCTCAACACGCCGCCAAACTGGAACAACGCACCGATGAACGCGGCCTGCTCCATGCTCGCGCCGCTGTCGCGCATCAGCGTCGGCAGCCAACTGGTCAGCAGGTAGACGATCACCAGGCCCATGAAATAGGTCAGCCACAACAGCAGCGTGCCGGTGCTGTATGTACCGGAGAAAATCACCGCAAAAACATTGCGCGCCTTGACGGTCTTCTGTTCCGGCACGCTGAAGCTCGCGGCCCGGGCAACGGTAACCGGGTCGATCGGCGCGAGAGTCTTGCGTACTTTGTCGGTGCCACGGTTGCGCACCACCAGGTAGCGCGCCGATTCCGGCAGCCAGAACACCAATACCACGGCGAGGATCAGCGGCAGGATCCCGCCGATCATCAGCAGAGCATGCCAGCCGAACGCCGGGATCAGCTTCGCGGAGATGAAACCGCCGCCGGCCATGCCGAGGTTGAAACCGCAGAACATGCTGGTCACCAGCAGCGACTTCTTGCGCTCGGGTGTGTATTCCGAGAGCAGCGTCGTCGCGTTGGGCATGCCCGCACCGAGACCGAGGCCGGTGAGGAAGCGCAACACCAGCAGTTGTTCGACGTTGGTGCTGTACGCCGAGGCCAGGCTGAAGCCGCCGAACAGAATCACCGCACCGACGAGTACGACTTTGCGCCCGAAGCGGTCAGCCAGAGGGCCGGAGCCGAGCGCACCGAAGACCATGCCGATCAGCGCAGCACTCATCACCGGGCCGAGGCTGGCGCGGTCGATGCCCCAGTCTTGCGACAGCGCCGGGGCGATGAAGCCCATGGCGGCGGTGTCGAGGCCGTCGAGAAATACGATCAGGAAACACAGGATCACCACCCGCCACTGATAGCGCGAGATCGGTTGGGCGTTGATGAAGGTCTGCACATCGAGGCAGTTACCCACAGCGGACTGAGGCTGGTTCATTATTTTTATTCCACGCAAAAAACGCAGTCGAACGGCGGCCGGCCAGAGAGCACGGCACGGTCACAAGAATAGAAGGTTGGAATCAGGCGTTGCGCGGGACCCGGCAACAACGGGTGAAACACAGACAGACGGGGATCGGGCGCATAGTGAGTTGCCTCTTGTCATTATTATCGTGGTCGACAGTCCGGCGGGCTCATACACGTCAGCACCGGATGACGCTGCCGCGACATTAATGATCCGAGGGTTTTAGCGTCAATTCGATAAACGCAACACTGTGCGTTTATCGAACAGCTTCCTCAGGCGAACAATTGCGCACTGAGGTCGCGACTGGCGCTGAGCAAGCCGGGCAAGAAGCGCTGCTCCAGCTCGGCGCGACTGACCCGTCCGGCGTGGGTGCTGACATTCAGCGCGGCGACCACTTGCCCCGAGGCGTCGTAGACCGGCACAGCGATCGAGCGCAGGCCCTGTTCCAGTTCCTGATCGACAATGCACCAGCCCTGCTGCCGCACCTGCTGCAAACATTCGAGCAACGCGTCCGGGGTATGAATGGTGCGGCTGGTCTTGGCCACCAGTTCGGCGTGGTCGAGGTATTCGCCCAGGGAGGTGTCGTCCAGCGCGGCCAACAGAATGCGCCCCATCGACGTGCAATACGCCGGCAGCCGTCCTCCGACGGAAAGGTCGACCGAAATCAATCGCTGAGTGGTCGCCGAACGCGCGATATAGAGAATGTCATCGCCCTCCAGCGTCGCCATGTTGCAGGCCTCGTGCAGTTGCTCGCTCATGCGGTCCAGATACGGTTGGGCGGAGACGGCCAGCGGGGTTGAGGACAGATAGGCGTGGCCGAGGGTCAGCACTTTCGGCAGCAGCGAATAGGTGCGCCCGTCGGTGGTGGCGTAGCCGAGCTTGATCAGCGTGTGCAGGCAACGGCGCACGGCGGCGCGGGGGATTTCCGTGCGATGACTTATCTGCGCGATGGTCAGGTGGCGTTTGCGTTCCTGAAACGCCTGCACCACGGCCAGGCCACGGGCCAGCGAGGTCATGAAATCCGGATCACCGGTCAGCGCCTGAATGCGCTTGGCCGGCGAGGCGACGATGGGCGGCGCCACCGACGTGAAGGAGTTGCGCATTTGATCGTTCATTTCTTGTCCTTGTCCGGCACGCATCGATGCCTAGTCAAACGGCTCGCCGCGCGATGCACAAGCACCGGGGCGCCAACATTGGGCGATTATCGAACCGCCGACCGATAATCGCAATCCAGCCCCCCGCCCTCCTCTTCATGCTAGAAGCAGCTTTAGCGATTCTGCCCGCAACTTAGTTGTGCTAGTTAATGGCGCCAAAAACAGAACGCCTGTTCTATAACGCTGTCTTTACACTTAACTAGCGGCAAAAGTTGCCAGCAACAAAACCATCACACATTCAGAACCGTTTTTAACTTGGCAAAGATAGTCATTCCCGAATCGGCCGCTATAATGCACTCTGGTCGCGGCGCTTTAATCAAAGGCCCGCGACTTGCTGAAGCGAGGTCCTTCGTCTCAGCTCCGGCCAGCGCCCGGCGCCCATCACACATGCAACGCCAGCGCTCGCTGAAACAGGAAACTGATGCTGCGTCAGTTTTTATCTGGTGCCGTAGCCGCCTGTAACACGGAAGTCTTGATCGCCTCTGCAATGTCTCCGCGCCCGATCGGGCTGTGGACGACTGGCGGGCTCGCTCAATTGACTCGTTGCAGTGTGTTTCACCGGATATTCAATTCAACTCATACAGGTAGCACCGTGACAAAAGACGAACTGCGCGCGGAACTAGAGCGCCAGGAACAACGTTACAAGGAAGTTTACGGCGGGGAAGTCACCACCTACGCCGCTCAGCCGGAACCGGAACGCAAGGCATGGCGCAAGCGCCCTACCGTCCAGGATCAGGTGTTCAAGCAGGAAATCGAAAAGATCGAAAAGGAACTCAAAGCCGAAGAGCCATGAGCCACGGCGGTTGAGCATTCGAAAGTCGGCGTCCGCCTGAGCCACAGCGCGGTGGAAGACGACACCTCGCGCGCCCGCTAACCGCGGGCAGCGGCTGCATCGCTGTTTTGCATCTTATGAACGAGCGTCCCACAGGTTTCAGAGATATTTCAGACAAGCGTTTGAGCCTTTGCGATGTCTGAAAAAACGCCTCGAAAATATAGTTTATTCAATAAAATCAATTAGTTGAAAAACCCTGCGTGCTGCTTGGTTTTCACGCCCTGCAACAAATTAAATCGAAGAAGGGTGTGACCAGTGAGCAGACGGGGCATCGATTTCCTGTCTTTTCTGGCATAATCGCGCCCCCTTACGACCGGGTCAGAAAACCTTCATGATCGATTTATTCAGCGGACTGGATGCTTGGGTGCTTGTGAGCCTCTTGCTCGCCCTGACGTTTGTCCTCGCCTTCGAGTTCATCAATGGATTTCATGACACCGCTAACGCGGTAGCCACTGTTATCTACACCAAAGCCATGCCGCCACACCTGGCGGTGTTCTTTTCCGGTGTGTTCAATTTCCTCGGCGTGCTGCTGGGCGGCGTTGGCGTGGCGTATGCCATCGTCCACCTGCTGCCGGTTGAGCTGCTGATCAATGTGAACACCGGCCATGGCCTGGCGATGGTGTTCTCGTTGCTCGCCGCGGCAATCGCCTGGAACCTGGGCACCTGGTACTTCGGTATCCCGGCTTCCAGCTCGCACACCCTGATCGGCTCGATCCTCGGTGTCGGCCTGGCCAACGCGCTGATCAACGACATTCCGTTGAGAGATGGCGTGAACTGGCAGAAAGCGATCGACATCGGCGCCTCGCTGGTGTTCTCGCCGATGGCCGGCTTCCTCATCGCCGCGCTGGTGCTGATCGGCCTGAAATGGTGGCGCCCGCTGTCGAAGATGCACAAGACGCCGGAACAGCGCCGCAAGATCGACGACAAAAAGCACCCGCCGTTCTGGAACCGTCTGGTCCTGGTGATCTCGGCCATGGCCGTGAGCTTCGTGCACGGTTCCAACGATGGCCAGAAAGGCATCGGCCTGATCATGCTGGTGCTGATCGGTATCGTCCCGGCGCAGTTCGTACTCGACCTGAACAGCACCACCTACCAGATCGAACGCACCCGCGACGCGACCCTGCACCTGAGCCAGTTCTACCAGCGCAACGCCGATTCGCTGGGTGAGTTCCTGGCCCTGGGCAAGAGCGTGGAAGGCGACCTGCCGGAGAAATTCCGCTGCAACCCGCAGCAGACCGAACCGACCATCACCGCCCTGCTGCACACCCTTAAAGGTGTAGCGGACTACCATTCGCTGTCGTCGGACAGCCGCATCGAAGTGCGTCGCTACCTGCTCTGCCTGGACGACACGGCGAAGAAAGTCGGCAAGCTGCCAGGCCTCGAAGCCCGTGAAAAGGCTGACCTCGACAAGCTGCGCAAAGACCTGACCACCACCACTGAATACGCGCCATTCTGGGTGATTCTGGCGGTCGCCCTGGCACTGGGCCTGGGCACCATGGTCGGCTGGAAGCGTGTGGTGCTGACCATCGGCGAGAAGATCGGCAAGCAAGGCATGACCTATTCCCAGGGCATGTCGGCACAGATCACCACAGCCAGCCTGATCGGCATGGCCAACATCTTCAGCCTGCCGGTGTCGACCACTCACGTGTTGTCTTCGGGTGTTGCCGGGACCATGGTTGCCAACAAAAGCGGCCTGCAGGGTGGCACGGTCAAGACCATTTTGCTGGCCTGGGTACTGACCTTGCCAGCGACTGTGGCGCTGTCGGCCGGGTTGTTCTGGTTGGCTTCGAAGGCTTTGGGTAGTTGATCGTTAGCTGCTGATTGAAAAGGCGTGATTCGTGAGGATCACGCCTTTTTTGTTATTGGGGGTAAGAAGTCTGCCGAAGGGGCAAAAGATCAAGAGCCGAAGAAAAAGCCAGATCAAGAGCCCCTCACCCTAGCCCTCTCCCGGAGGGAGAGGGGACTGACCGAGGTGTTTGGGCGAGTTACGTCGATGTGAAAGTCCGAGTTGAACTCAGGATTTGAAAAGCACACAAATCAGCTCCCTCTCCTCGGGGAGAGGGCTGGGGTGAGGGGCGAATCCAACACAGATCCAAAGCAGACCACACGCTTTTCACCACTCAAAACAATGAGCGCAAGCTCGAGTGCTTTTGATCTTGATCCACCGGCGACGTCGGAA
>NZ_RAZO01000235.1:0-609 GCF_004307535.1 Pseudomonas sp. Sample_9 | reverse complement strand
ACGCCGACATTCCGCATCAGGAAGTGATCTTCCTCGAAGAAACCGACCCGATTTCATCACCGATGAAGGCCAAGGGCGTGGGTGAATTGGGGATTTGCGGCGTTAGTGCGGCGGTGGCGAATGCGATCTACAACGCCACCGGCGCGAGGGTGCGCGAGTATCCGATTACGCTGGACAAGATTCTGGATTCATTGCCGGAGATGATCTGAAGAAACGTCGACGTTAAAACACCCCTGTAGGAACTGCCGCAGGCTGTGATCTTTTAATCTCCAAAGCAAGATCAAAAGATCGCAGCCTCGTTGCACTCGACAGCTCCTACAGGGTGCCTCGCTTAGCGCGGATATTGCTCTTCACTGACCTGCTCCATCCAGTCCACCACCTTGCCATCCAGCACTTCGGCAATCGCGATATGACTCATCGCCGTCGTCGGTGCTGCCCCGTGCCAGTGCTTGGCGCCCGGGGCAATCCACACGGTATCGCCCGGGCGGATTTCACGCACTGGCTGGCCCCACTCCTGCACCAAGCCTGCCCCCGAGGTGACGATCAATGTCTGTCCCAGCGGATGGGTATGCCATGCCGTGCGCGCGCCCGGCTCGAACGTCACGGTCG
>NZ_RAZO01000173.1:0-610 GCF_004307535.1 Pseudomonas sp. Sample_9 | reverse complement strand
GCGACTGGGTCTTCAGGGCGATCGACGTGCGTCGCGCGTTCTTCGGTTTTTTCTCGATACTGTTACTGATGGTGTTGATCCGCGCGCTGTTTTCCAAATTTGCCGATCACATGGGCTGGCAGCACAGCAGCCCGTCAATGGTGCTCGATGGCGCCGTGCATCTGAGTGACTACTTTCCACACCTGGAAAAAACCTGGGAGCTGAAGGACCGTTCGGGCCAGAGTTTCCCTGGTGACCATGCCTCGGTACTGTTGATCTGGGCGTTGTTCATGGGCGTATTCAGCCGCACCATTGGCCAGTTTCTGACGGTCTGGGGTCTGGCAGTGCTGTTCATGCTGCCGCGCCTGGTGGCTGGCGCGCATTGGGGTCAGGACGACTACATCGGCGGCTTGCTGCTGGCGGTGTGGGCGTTGGGCTGGGGTTACTACACGCCGTTTGCCTATCACGCGGCGAACTTCTGGTTGAAGCTGACCGCGCCGGTTTTCGCGTTGCTGGGCAAGCTGCCGATGGTGTCGCGGATGAGTGTAATTTCCGCCCGGTAAATGGTGGAGCCTCGAAAAGATCGCAGCCTTCGGCAGCTCCTACAGGGATCGCATTCCAACTGTAGGAC
>NZ_RAZO01000421.1:0-2311 GCF_004307535.1 Pseudomonas sp. Sample_9 | reverse complement strand
TTGCATGGGGAAACACTACTTGAAGAAAAACGTGCGGCAGTTTACTGGATATCGCCCAAATCCGCAGAACTACACATATCTCTGTGGGAGCGAGCCTGCTCGCGAAGACGGTCTTTCAGCTCATGCATGCGTGACTGACCTGACGCTTTCGCGAGCAGGCTCGCTCCAACAGGGTGAGATTTACATCGCCTCTGCAATCTGGATCGCCGGGCCATAGCCTTCGATGAATTCCGCCGGCATACGCTTCGGCTTGCCGGTCGACAGTTCGATGCACACAAACGTGGTCTGCGCGCGCAGCAGGGTGGCGTTGTCGCTGGGGCGTTTGAGCTGGAAGTGCCGGGTCATTTTCAAGCGCTGATCCCAGTCGACGATCCAGGTCGCCAGTTGCAGTTCATCACCTTCATAGGCGGCGGCCAGGTAATCGATTTCGTGGCGGACAACGGCCATCGCCCGATCCAGTCGCCGGTATTCGACCAGGTCCAGGCCGAGGCGCTGCGAATGGCGCCAGGCGCAGCGCTCGAGCCAGGTCACGTAAACGGCGTTATTGGCGTGCCCGAGCCCGTCGATGTCTTCGGCGCCTACTTGCAGATCAATGGTAAACGGCGTTGCCCGATCCCAGCCCATGCCCCACTCCCGGTCAAAGTATTCAACCGGGGCAGTGTAACGGAGCTCAGGCCGATTGGCGCGCCTGAAGGCTGCGACCGGCAAGCAGTGATAACACACCATCAATCACTCGAGGGTCGGCCAGCACGCGTTGATGGCCGCCGCTTTCCAGACGCAGCAGGCGGCTGTCGAACCAGGCTTCGTGAATCAATTGCGATTCCTTGACCGAGACGAAGTTGTCGTCCTCGGCATGCACGATCAGGCCGGGCATATCCAGTTGATAGTGGGCCACGTCCAGCGTCGCAGCGCGCATGCCGACGTCCTGCTCGACCTGACGAATGAACGCAGAACGCGCGCGCGGCGGCATGCCGACCATGCGCGCAAAACCGCGCAGCACGCCGAGAATCCGCGACGGTGCGGCGATGCTGACCAGAGTTTCCGTGCGCAGACCCAATTGCACGGCGAGCATCGCGCTGGCGCCGCCCATGGAATGGCCGATAACCGCTTGCAGCGGCGGCAATTCGGCAGCCGCTTCGAGCATGGCGCGGGCGAACAGCACTACATTGGCTTCTCGCCCAGGGGAGCGACCGTGAGCCGGACCGTCGAGCGCGACGACGGTATAGCCGGCATCGACCAGAGCATTGATCAGCGAGGCGAATTGCGTTGGCCGCCCTTCCCAACCATGCATCAGCAGCACCGTAGGGCCTTGGCCCCAGCGCAGCGCCGACAGGCCGAAGCGCAACGTGATGCGTTCGGAGCTGGCCAACAGCGGCAGCTCCCAATCCCGCAACGGCAGCGCCCGTGGCGTCATGAATGCCAGGCGCATTTTGCTCGCCACCAGTTTCGGTGCAAACCAGCCCAAGGTACCGTTAACGCCACGAACCCACTTCAACGCGTTCATCGCACTCTCCTCAGGCTTGTTGCCTTCAGGTCAACGCACCGCCGACTTGGCGGCGCGCAGCAATCGATCGGATAACTCTCCCGGACCCAGCGCTCTGGCCAAGGCCAGACCACCGACCATCAACGCGACATCGGCCAGAGCCTTGTCGGTGTCTTCAGGGCTGGCCGCCAGTTGCGCGACCATCAGCTCCAGATGCTCGTTCAGTGCAATGCGGAACGACTCTGGCAGACGGCCCAGCTCGCCAATAGACGCCGGAATCGGGCATGCGGCTTCGCTGGAATCACGGTGTTTGCGCGACAGGTAGAACGCAGCCACCAAGGCGCGACGCTCTTCGCCGGTCAGATCGGCGTCCATGTCGGCAATCAGGTCGCGACGGCGGCCCAGCAGTTGCTTGAACGCTTCGAGCATCATCGCGTCCTTGCTTTCGAAGTGTGCGTAGAAACCGCCAACCGTCAGGCCGGCTGCGCCCATCACTTCGCCCACGCTCGGGTCTGCCGGGCCGCGCTGAATCAACGCGGCGCTGGCAGCCTTGAGGATGCGTTCGCGGGTTTGAGCTTTTTTATCGTTCATCGTTGCCTCCGAATATTACGACTAGAATATTATTCGCATAATAATATTCCGCAAGTCATGAATATGACCGCTGGTCTGAAGCACAGTGTAAGGAAAAAGGAGAGTTGGCCAAACGCCAGACAAACAAAAGGGCCATTCAATAATTGAATGACCCTTATAAAATCCCGCAGAGCGGGTAATCGTGGCGTCCCCTAGGGGACTCGAACCCCTGTTACCGCCGTGAAAGGGCGGTGTCCT
>NZ_RAZO01000456.1:21976-31604 GCF_004307535.1 Pseudomonas sp. Sample_9 | reverse complement strand
TCCAAGCCAATCTGATCCACTTGCTCGCCGCCGTCTGGTTTGTCGTCTGCTGGGGCGGTTACACCCGTTATGCCACCTGGAAGGCCCGCGATACGGCGTGTCTGGCCAGCGTGTTGCACCTGTACCGCGAAGACTGGATGCGCCGCATGCTGCTGCGTGACAACCGCATCGCCGATGCCAGCGTGATCGGCAATCTGGAGCGCAACGCCTCGTTCTTCGCCTCCAGCACGCTGATCATTCTCGCCGGTATTCTCACCGTGCTCGGTGCGTCCGACCGAGCTGTGTCGTTGTTGGCGGATATTCCGATGGTGCAGCAGGCGTCGCAGGGCATGTCGGAGATCAAGTTGCTGTGCCTGGCACTGGTGTTCGTCTATGCGTTCTTCACGTTCAGTTGGTGCATGCGGCAGTACAACTTCGCGGCGATTCTGGTCGGTTCAGCGCCGATGATCGGCGAGCGGCAAGTGACCGAGCAGGAACGCAAGGCCTTCGCTTCACGGGCGGCTCGGGTGATTTCGATGGCGGCCAACCAGTTCAACTTCGGCCTGCGCTCTTATTACTTCGGCATGAGCATGCTGGCGTGGTTCGTCAGCCCGTGGCTGTTCATGATCATGAGCGCGGGCGTGGTGGTGGTGTTGTATCGCCGCGAGTTTCATTCCGACGTTCTCGATGTCATGGTCTATACCCCTACAGAGGCGCCCGTCCCTGAGGCGAACAAAGAGGCTGTTTGATGAGTATTCCGTTCTGGTGTGTGTTTATCAGTGCTTTATTGATCTACGTGGCGCGCATGCCGGTGGCCAAGGCCATGAAAGAGCAGGGCGGGTATGACAATCACTTGCCTCGGCAGCAGCAGGCGCAGTTGACCGGCTTCGGTGCGAGGGCGCTGGCGGCCCATCAGAACAGCATCGAAGCCTTCATTCTGTTCGCGGTCGGTGTGCTGATGGCGCACACCACGCAAACTGCGGGTTGGCTGATCGATGCGCTGGCGATCATCTTCGTGATCTCGCGAGTGTTCTATCTGTGGTTCTATCTGGCCGATCTGGCGAAGTTGCGCAGCCTGATGTGGCTAGTTGGCTTCATCTGTTCGTTGTTGCTGATGATTAGTCCGACTTTTAGAACCGTGTTGCTCTAACCGGTAAATCGCAGGCAAAAGAAAACCCGCACTTGGCGGGTTTTCCTTTCACACCACAAAGCTTATTGCTTTTTGGCGGCTTCTTCTTGAGCAGCGGCGTTCGATTCAGCCTGAGCTTTGGCAGCTTCGGCGTTTTCTTTTGCTGCGTCGTTCACTTTATCCTGAGCTTTGTTCATGTCTTGCTGAGCTTGCTCAGCATGTTGGTTGGCATCTTGAGCTTTGTCCTCGGATTTTTTATCGCAGGCAGCGAGACCGAGGGAAGCGGTCAACATCAAGGCAATAGCTAAAGTCTTACGCATGGGGTGTATCTCCTTATGGAAAATAACTACTGGCCTTAAGAACTCGGCGCTACGGGTTAAGTTCCTCAATTGTTTCAGATATATAAGTTTGTTTTATCACGGAACTTTTGCCGCTTTTCTCAATACTGGCACAAGGCCCAAACGCGAGTAATTATCACATGGCCGAAAACCCCGTTTTTGAGCGCGCGACGCGCTTTTTATCGGCATTGCGCCACTGTCAGGTCTTGGGTCTGCAAGTGCACAGTGCTTCCAGCGAAGGGCTGACGGTGATCCTGCCGTACAGCGAAAAAATCGTCGGCAATCCCGAAACCGGAGTCATCCACGGCGGTGCCATCACTTCATTGATGGACACTGCATGCGGCATGTCGACCCTGTGCGTGCTGCCGGAGTTCGAAGTCTGTCCGACCCTCGATCTGCGCATCGACTACATGCACGCCGCTGAACCGAACAAAGCGGTGTACGGTTTTGCCCAGTGCTATCGCGTCACCACCGACGTGATCTTTGCCCGTGGTTTTGCTTACCAGGACGATCCCGAGCAACCGATTGCCCACGTCGTCGGCACATTCATGCGCATGGGCATCGGTCTGAAGGGCAGCAAAGGTTTCGCGGGCGCGATCAAGGGAGCCGGCCAATGAGCAACGATCTCAGGGAGCAGCTGCAAC
Organism: Pseudomonas sp. Sample_9; assembly: GCF_004307535.1. NCBI lineage: Bacteria > Pseudomonadati > Pseudomonadota > Gammaproteobacteria > Pseudomonadales > Pseudomonadaceae > Pseudomonas > Pseudomonas sp. Sample_9. The sequence continues at coordinate 29,514 of NZ_RAZO01000456.1, read as the reverse complement.
AGGCTCACGCGCTGGGCGATTACGCGCCGCTGCTGGCATTGATTCCTTATGCCGGGCTGATCGGTATCGAGTGCTCGCGAGTCGGCGATGAGCTCTTGTTCAAGCTGCCGGCGAACAAGGACAACATTGGTAACCCTTTATTGCCGGCGATCCATGGCGGGGTGATTGCCGGGTTCATGGAGCTGGCCGCAGCCCTGCATCTGCTGATTTTCACCGGCACGCCGGGTGTGCCGAAGATCATCGATTTTTCCCTCGATTACCTGCGCGCCGGGCAGTTTCGCGACACTTGGGCCAGGTGTCAGGTGTGCCGCCAGGGCCGTCGCGTCGCCAACGTTGCGGTCACTGCGTGGCAGAGTACCGAGGCCGAACCGATCGCCACGGCCCGCGCGCACTTCAAAATTGATGAGCCCTTGAAATCCTGAACAGCGCCCCCAACTCAGATGACAACCCGCCGCAGACCATTCGGGTCGCGGCCAATGCCATCTGATTGGAGTTTGATGACCATGAGTGTGGAAACTCAAAAGGAAACCCTGGGCTTCCAGACCGAGGTAAAGCAGCTGCTGCACCTCATGATCCATTCGCTGTATTCGAATAAGGAAATTTTCCTTCGCGAATTGATCTCGAACGCCTCTGACGCTGTCGACAAGCTGCGCTTCGAAGCCCTGGCCAAGCCGGAGTTGCTCGAAGGTGGCGCTGAGCTGAAAATCCGAGTGAGCTTCGACAAGGACGCCAAGACCGTCACCCTCGAAGACAACGGTATCGGCATGAACCGTGACGATGTGATCACCCACCTGGGGACCATCGCCAAATCCGGCACCGCCGATTTCATGAAAAACCTGTCCGGCGATCAGAAGAAAGATTCGCACCTGATCGGCCAGTTCGGTGTCGGCTTCTACTCGGCCTTCATCGTTGCCGACAAGGTTGATGTCTACAGCCGTCGCGCCGGCACCGATGCCAGCGAAGGCGTGCACTGGTCGTCGAAAGGCGAGGGCGAGTTCGAAGTCGCCACTATCGACAAGCCAGAGCGCGGCACCCGCATCGTCCTGCACCTGAAGTCCGGTGAAGACGAATTCGCGGATGGCTGGCGTCTGCGCAACATCATCAAGAAGTACTCCGACCACATCGCTTTGCCGATCGAACTGCCGAAGGAAGTCACTCCGGCCGAAGGCGAAGAGGCCCCCGCCGTTGAATGGGAAACCGTCAACCGCGCCAGCGCCCTGTGGACCCGTCCGCGCACTGAAGTCAAAGACGAGGAATACCAGGAGTTCTACAAACACATCGCTCACGACTTCGAGAATCCGCTGTCGTGGAGCCACAACAAGGTTGAGGGCAAGCTCGAGTACAGCTCGCTGCTGTACGTGCCGGCCCGCGCGCCGTTTGACCTGTACCAGCGTGAAGCGCCGAAAGGCCTGAAGCTGTACGTGCAGCGTGTGTTTGTAATGGATCAGGCCGAGTCGTTCCTGCCGCTGTACCTGCGCTTCATCAAAGGCGTGGTCGATTCCAACGACCTGTCGCTGAACGTGTCGCGGGAAATCCTGCAGAAAGACCCGATCATCGATTCGATGAAAACCGCGCTGACCAAGCGTGTGCTCGACATGCTGGAAAAACTGGCGAAGAACGAGCCTGAGCAATACAAGGGCTTCTGGAAGAACTTTGGTCAGGTCATGAAAGAAGGCCCGGCAGAAGACTTTGCCAACAAAGAGAAAATTGCCGGTCTGCTGCGTTTCGCATCGACCCAGGGCGACGACGGCGAGCAGGTTGTCGGTCTGGCTGACTACCTGGCCCGCGCCAAGGAAGGTCAGGACAAGATCTACTACCTCACCGGCGAAACCTACGCGCAGGTCAAGAACAGCCCGCACCTGGAAGTCTTCCGCAAGAAAGGCATCGAAGTGCTGCTGCTGACCGATCGCATCGACGAATGGCTGATGAGCTACCTCAGCGAATTCGACGGCAAGACGTTTGTCGACGTGGCACGCGGTGACCTCGATCTGGGCAACCTGGACTCGGAAGAGGACAAGAAAGCCGCAGAAGAAGTCGCCAAGTCCAAAGAAGGCCTGGTCGAGCGTCTGAAAACTGCGCTGGGTGATTCCGTGGCTGAAGTCCGCGTATCCCATCGTCTGACCGATTCGCCGGCCATTCTGGCCATCGGCGAACAGGACCTGGGCCTGCAAATGCGCCAGATCCTCGAAGCCAGCGGGCAGAAAGTCCCGGATTCGAAGCCGATCTTCGAATTCAACCCGAGCCACCCGCTGATCGAGAAACTCGATGGCGAGCAGAGCGAAGAGCGTTTTGGCGACCTGTCGCACATCCTCTTCGATCAGGCCGCCCTGGCAGCGGGCGACAGCTTGAAGGATCCGGCCGCATACGTGCGTCGTCTGAACAAGCTGCTGGTTGAACTGTCGGTTTGATCATGTTGTAGGAAAAACCCGCTTCGGCGGGTTTTTTCGTTCTGGTGTTTACACAATCAGGAGTCAGAAATGAGCCAAGTCACTGTACGTTCCGTGGTCTATCAGATTGACGACCAAGCCTATGAGGGCCGCCTGGCGTTCGACGCCGAGCATAAGGCTGCGCGCCCGGGTTTGCTGATGGCGCCGAACTGGATGGGCGTCAGCGCCGGTGCCGAAGACATCGCCAAAGCGGTAGCGGCCAAGGGTTACGTGGTGCTGATCGCGGATGTCTACGGCCAGAGCGTGCGTCCGCAGAACGCTGATGAGGCGCTGGCAGCGATGATGCCGCTCAAGGACGACCGCGCGCTGTTGCGCAAACGTCTGCAAGTGGCTTTCGAGCAATTGCAGAGCCAGGGCGAAGCCACGGTGGATACTTCGAAACTGGCGGTGTTCGGTTTCTGCTTCGGTGGTTGCTGTGCGCTGGATCTGGCCCGCACCGGCGCGCCGGTGAAAGCGGCGGTGTCGTTCCACGGCACGCTGGATTCGCCAAACCCGGCGGATGCGCAGAACATCAAGGGCTCGGTGCTGGTGCTGCATGGCGCGTCCGATCCGTTAGTGCCGAAGGAGCAACTGCCAGCGTTCGAAGAGGAAATGAACGCGGCGAAGGTCGACTGGCAACTGCTCAGCTATGGCGGTGCGGTGCACTCGTTTACCGATCCGCATGCCAACGTACCGGGCAAGATGATGTACGACGAAAAGACCGCCAAGCGCGCGTTCAAGTCGATGCATGATCTGTTGGATGAAGTGTTCAACGGTTAAAAGCGAAAAGCCCCTCACCCTAGCCCTCTCCCGGAGGGAGAGGGGACTGATTGGGGGTTGCTCGGGAGTGGCGTCGACCTGAACGTGAACAGGCGAATCCATAATCGCCGGGATTTTTCAGGTCGATTTATAATGCAAGACGCCTCGGTCGGCTCCCTATCGCTCTGGGATAGGGGACTGATTGGGGGTTGCTCGGGAGTGGCGTCGACCTGAACGGGAATAGGCGAATCCATAATCGCCGGGATTTTTTCAGGTTAATGTATAACGCAAGACGCCTCGGTCGGCTCCCTCTCCCTCTGGGAGAGGGCTGGGGTGAGGGTAAGCGGCCTAGCGCGGTAGTTCGATCCGCTCGACTTCCCCAGGCACCGTCGGCCAATCCCCGGCTGCCCACTTGCGCCGTGCCTCATCAATCGCCGCCGGATCGCTTGCAACAAAATTCCAGTTGATCCGCCTCGGACCGTCCAGCGCCGCGCCGCCGAACACCACCGCGTGCACATCGCTTTCGGCAAACAGGCTCATCTCTTCGCCGGCTGGCAACACCACCAGCGCATGCGGCTCGATCGCCTCGCCATTCAACTGCGCATCCCCGCTCAACACATACACCGCGCGTTCTTCATGCTCGGTGGGAATCAGCAATGTGGTCGCGGTCTGCATCTTCACTTCCGCATACAACGTAGGAGAAAGCACCGGCACCGGCGATTCCAGGCAAAAGCCTGACCCGGCAATCATGCGGATCTGCACGCCAAGGTTATCGCTGAGCGGCAACGTCGCTGCCGGGTGATGGCTGTAATGCCCCGGGCCCTGTTCGTGTGCCTTGGGCGAGGCCAGCCAGACTTGCAGGCCGTGCAGGGTGAAGGTCTCGGCAAGCAGTGGCGCAGGCGTGCGCTCGACGTGGGCGATGGCGCTGCCGGCGGTCATCCAGCTGACATCGCCGGCACCGACCACTTGATCGGAGCCCAGACTGTCCTTGTGCTGCAATTGCCCTTCGAACAAGTAGGTAAGTGTCGACAGGCCAATGTGCGGATGCTGGCGGATGTCCATACCTTTGCCCGTCGGATAAATCGTTTCGAGCATGTGGTCGAAAAACACGAAAGGCCCGACGTTGCGGCATTTGGCTGACGGCAGCGGGCGCAGAATCGGCTGGCCTTCGACGTCTTCGGCGCGCGGGCGGATGATCAGGAGTGGCGTGTCCATGGTGCATTCCAGGCTGAGCGGGTGATGCCAGAAGCATAACCCGCCGCTGGCATCAGGAGGATTATTGGCTGTCGAAGCCTTGTGGTGCGTGAGTTTCGATGCTGACTTCGCTGGTGGTCATCAATTTGTGAATCGGGCAGCGATCGGCCACACGCAGCAGTTCCTCACGCTGAGCGTCGGTGAGTACGCCTTTGAGCGTAAGGGTGACATGCAGGGCGTATTTGCCTTTCTGTTCCTGGCTGTTGTCGCGCTTTACCTCGACTCCCACGCCGGTCAGCGGGATGTCTTTTTTCTTAGCATACATTTTCACGGTCAGCGCTTTGCAGGCGCCCAGCGCAGCGTCGAAGTAATCGTGTGGCTCTGGTGCGGTGCCTTCACCACCGGCGGTTTTCGGTACATCGGCAAACAATTCGTGGTCGTCGATCTGGACGGTGTGACGAAAACCTTCGGCAGAGACGGTATTGACGGTAACAGTCATGGAAACCTCACAGGCGGCAGGAAAAATCGTTCGAACAAAACAGACCTTGCAGTTATAGAGCATTCCCGGCAGTGGGCGTTCCGCTTTTCCGCAGGGATGAACCCTTGTCGTTCGGGCGCGGTCTAGGCTATGCCCATCTGCCGGAGATTACTTGTGTCCTTGTCTCGTCTGAGTCTTGCCTGTCTGCTGCTGTTCGCTGGCAGCGCCAGTGCCCGCGAATACACCTACAGCGATGCGCACCTGCATTACGTGGATTTTTTCCAGGAAAGCGCCGGCATGCAGAAATTGCTCACGGCCATGAAGGACAATTCCGTCGAGCATGTGATGATTTCCGGCATTCCCGTGGCGAAGAAATGGCATGAAGACGAACCCAAGCGCCCGCGCTATTACGCCGGTGATGACGCCGATGCCTATTGGTACAGCGCCACCGATGTGATCATTGCCGACGCGGTGGAAAAACTTGCGCCGGAGCAGCGCCAGTACTTTCATCCGTTCCTGTCCGGCTTCAATCCCAATGACAAGAATTCCGCCGCGCACATCCAGCGCATGCTCGACCTGTATCCGGGTTTGTGGCAGGGCATCGGCGAGGTGTTCACCCGGCACGATGACCTGACCGCGCTGACCTCCGGCGACACACCCCGGGCCAACAACGAGGCGATGACCAAGATCTATCACCTCGCTGCGGAAAACGATCTGCCGGTGATGCTGCATTCCAACATCACTTCCAAGCGTGAGAAAAATCCGCTGTACCTGAAGGAGGTCGAAGAGCCGCTGCGTAATCATCCGCACACGCGGTTCATCTGGGCGCACGCCGGCACCAGCGCCGAGATCCATCGGCATCAAACGCAATTACCGTTTTTGTTGCCAACCCTGACGCGCATGCTTGAGGCCTATCCGAATCTGTTTATCGACCTGTCGTGGAGCATGCTCACGCCGTACTTGCTGGACGAGCAGGGCAAGCCGCGCGCCGAATGGCTGGCGCTGGTGGAAAAGTATCCCGAGCGCTTCATGCTCGGCTCTGACGTAGTAGGACGGTTCAACAAGCTCGGTCAGGAAATGCACAGCTACAAGCCGTTTCTCGATGCGCTGCCGGAAGCGGTGGCGCGCAAAGTCGCGCGGGATAACTTCCTGGCAATATTGCCGCGCAACACTGGTAAACCCGCCGGTCCGCGCTGAAACGTCAAAGCCACGGGTTCGGACTAGCCGCTCGTCTGCCTATCGCCTTTTCGTCTTACGCAATTTCACGGCAATGCCGATACCTTCTAAAGCAACCCGCTGCAGGCTGATGCAGCGCTTTTGGAAGGAGCCAGAGTGATGAATATCCGTAGTCTCAATATTGCCCCGCGTGCCGGTCTCGGTTTTGGCCTACTGGCCTTGATGGTGTTCGCCCTTGGCGCGTTCGCCTTGCTGCAAATGTCGAACATGCGTGCGCAGTCCGATGAAGTCGACAACAACTGGCTGCCAAGCGTGATGGCGGTCGGTGAGATGAGTCAGGACATGCTGCGCCTGCGCGCACTGACCATGCGCCTGTTGCTCAACCGTGACCCCAAGGCACTGGAGCAGAATGTCGCCAAGCTCGACGAACTGCGCAGCGGTCTGAGTGAGGCGCAGCAGCGTTATGACGCGTTGATCGTTTTGCCGGAAGAGCGCGTATTGTTCGAACGCTTCAAGGGCACCGAGCACAAATACCTTGAGCTTCAGGCACAAGTCCTACAGCTGTCAGCGCAGAATCGGGTGGCAGACGCTTCGGCGATTCTCAATGATCAGATGAGTCCGCTGGCCGATGAAATCGCTGCCACCCTGCGTCAGCTGGTCGAGTTGAACAAGCAAAATGCCGGTCTCGCCACTGAGGCAGCGCGCTTGGTCTTCAAGCAATCGCGGCTGTGGGTCGCAGTAATGATCGCCATGGCTGCGCTGATTACCGTCGGCCTGGCGTTGCTGCTGACGCGCAGCATTGTCGTGCCATTGTCGCAATCGCTCAGCGTGGCCGAAGTCGTGGCCGGCGGGGATTTGACCGGTGACATTCACATCGTTGGCAAAGACGAGCCGGCGCGCCTGCTGCAAGCGCTGAAAAGCATGCAGCACAATCTGCGCGACACGATCCGGCGGATCTCCGAGTCGTCCACGCAATTGGCCTCGGCGGCCGAAGAGCTGAGCAGCGTTACCGAAGATGCTACTCGTGGCCTGCATCAGCAGAGCCAGGAAATCGAGCAGGCCGCCACTGCGGTCAACCAGATGACGGCGGCGGTGGAAGAGGTGGCGAACAACGCCGTGGCCACGTCCGAAGCCTCCCGCGAGTCCGACCGCATCGCCCGGCAAGGGCGCGAGCAAGTGCAGCAGACGGTGACGTCGATCGAGTTTCTCGCCGGCGATGTCACCAACAATGCCGCGCAGGTCGAGGCGCTGGCGCAAAAGGTTCATGGCATCAGCAAAGTGCTGGACGTGATTCGCTCGATTGCCGAACAGACCAATCTGCTCGCGCTCAACGCCGCGATCGAAGCCGCGCGCGCCGGTGATGCCGGGCGTGGTTTTGCAGTAGTGGCGGATGAAGTGCGCGCGCTGGCGCATCGCACCCAGCAGTCGACCCAGGAAATCGAGCAGATGATCGGCGGGATTCAGCAGGGCACCGATTCGGCGGTCAGTTCGATGCAGCAGAGCAA
>NZ_RAZO01000456.1:5454-21876 GCF_004307535.1 Pseudomonas sp. Sample_9 | reverse complement strand
TTGTCGAAGTTGGCGGTGGATCTGAACGGGATGGTGGCGCGGTTTTCGGTGTGAGTTTGACCTTCAAAAGCCCCTCACCCTAACCCTCTCCCGGAGGGAGAGGGGACTAATCGTGCGATGCTTTGGAATCCATATTCGACTCGGTTTCTCAGGACGATTGTTAGCGGCAGACACCTCGGTCGGCTCCCTCTCCCTCGGGAGAGGGCTGGGGTGAGGGGTAGGGCCGCCGCGCAGTATCAACAGATAAACAAAAGCCCCGCATTCGCGGGGCTCTTTGTTGTTGCGGTCGATCAGCTGCCTTTGACAGTCTTGCCGTTGACCGTACCGTCCTGGAGCATGATGTTGTACTCCTTGCCGTCAGTCTCGACCTGTTGCAGACGCACCAGCAGGTAATCCCAGTCCTTGGCGAACCACAGCACGGTGATGCGCTTGCTTTGTGTCGGGTCGCGCACGCGTTCGACCTTGATCGCGTCGATCTGGCCGGCCTTGGTGTCGACCTTTTCCGAACCGAGCACGCGGAAGTCATAGGTATCGACTTCGCCATCATCGACCACCTGATAGCTCATGCTTTTCTTGCCGGCGGCGACGTCATGTTGCAGCGCCAGCTGGTAGGTCGACTTGTCGACCATGCCACGGTTCAACGGGATCTTCACTGCGTCGCCACGGTCGGTGCCGGTCACCAGTTTGTTGGCCCAGTCGAAGTCCAGATCCGCTTTTTTCGCTTTGCCCAGACCACCGCGTTCGAAGTGGTAGGACTGTGGCAGCAGGGTGTCCTTGTCCAGCTTCAGGGTGCTTTCTTCAGTCAGGCTGGCGATCATCATCGACGCCTTGAAACTGAGTTTCCAGACACCGTCGGCTTCCTTGGTCAGGCTGCGTTCGGCGGTGCCGCTCATGGGCAGCTGCTTCCAGTCGGCGGTGTAGCTGGCGGAGAACGGTTGAAGGTCCGCTGCCTGCGCGAAGGGCAGGGCGAGCAGAGCGCAAGCGAAGAGCAGGGCGCGACGCATAATATCTCCTAGTTTCGAATCAAGTGGCCGCTGGCGGCGAGTAGCTGGCCGTCGAGTAAAGCACCCTGGTCACCGAGTGTCAGCCTGCCTTCGGCAAACCAGCGTACCGCCATCGGGTAGATCAGGTGTTCCTGAGCGTGGACTCGTTGCGCCAGACTCTGCGGCGTGTCGTGCAACTCTACCGGTAATACTGCTTGTACGACCAGTGGTCCGCCATCGAGTTCCTCGGTGACGAAGTGCACGGAGCAGCCATGTTCCGTGTCGCCGGCCTCCAGCGCGCGCTGATGAGTGTGTAACCCTTTGTATTTGGGCAGCAGCGACGGGTGGATGTTGAGCAGGCGACCCTGATAGTGGCGAACGAAATCAGCGCTGAGAATGCGCATGAAGCCGGCCAGTACCACGAGCTTGGGGTTGAATTGGTCGATCAGTTCGATCAGTGCGGCATCGAAGGCCTCGCGGCCCTCGAATGCCTTGTGATCCAGCGAGCGGGTGGCGATACCCGCGTCGCGGGCGCGTTGCAGGCCGTAGGCGTCGGCGCGGTTGGAAATCACCGCAGCGATGCGGACCGGGCTGTCGCCGGTCCGCGTGCTGTCGATCAGAGCCTGCAAGTTACTGCCGGTGCCGGACAACAGCACCACGACATCACAGGACTTTGGCATCAGTGAGCCTTGAGGTTCTTCAGCTCGACCTGCGCAGCGCCCTCGGCGGCCACGGCGATCTGACCGATGACCCAAGGCTGCTCGCCAGCGTCACGCAGGGTGTTCAGGGCCACTTCGACGTGCTCCTGTGCCACGCAGATGACCATGCCGACGCCGCAGTTGAGCACGCGGTGCATTTCGGTTTCATCAACGTTGCCTTTCTCTTGCAGCCAGTCGAACACGGCCGGGCGAGTCCAGCTGGCCACGTCAACCACTGCTTGCGCGCCTTTTGGCAATACGCGTGGGATGTTGTCGAGCAGGCCGCCACCGGTGATGTGGGCCATGGCCTTCACAGCGCCAGTGTCCTTGATCAGTTTGAGCAGTGGCTTGACGTAGATGCGGGTCGGGGCCATCAGCAGGTCGGTCAGCGGTTTGCCGTCGAGCTGAATGTTTTCGATGTCGGCGCCGGAGACTTCGATGATCTTGCGGATCAGCGAGTAGCCGTTGGAGTGCGGACCGGACGATGGCAGGGCGATCAGCGCGTCACCGGTGGCGACTTTCGAGCCATCGATGATTTCCGCCTTTTCCACGACGCCGACGCAGAAGCCGGCCAGGTCGTAGTCTTCGCCTTCATACATGCCTGGCATTTCAGCGGTTTCGCCGCCGACCAGCGAGCAACCCGACAGTTCGCAGCCAGCGCCGATGCCGGTAACCACTTGGGCAGCGGTGTCGACATTCAGTTTGCCGGTGGCGTAGTAGTCGAGGAAGAACAGCGGCTCGGCGCCGCACACCACCAGATCGTTGACGCACATGGCGACCAGGTCGATGCCGATGCTGTCGTGCTTGTTCAGGTTCAGCGCCAGACGCAGCTTGGTGCCGACGCCGTCGGTGCCGGAGACCAGCACTGGCTGCTTGTAGCCGGCCGGGATTTCGCAGAGGGCGCCGAAACCGCCCAGGCCGCCCATGACTTCCGGGCGCGCAGTGCGCTTGGCGACGCTCTTGATGCGTTCGACCAATGCTTCACCGGCGTCGATGTCTACACCGGCGTCCTTGTAGCTCAGGGAGGGTTGCTTGCTCATGATCCAGGCCTTTAGGGGAGGGGATTCAGGGGGTAACGACCGAGTTCAGCGGGAACATCGAACTCGATGGGCGATCGCCTCACGCGAGTTTCGAGGGGCCCGGCTGTTGCCGGTCTGCGAAGGCGCGCGATTTTATCAGGCTTGAGGGGCAGCGGCCATCCTCGCACCGACGGGCAGGGCCATATCGGCGGAAATTTTTTGCAATCGCAGGGTATGACTGCCTGTATAAGGTGTGGCGATTAACCGTCTATCGTTAGGACTGTGCAAAAACTTACCGCCACCGTGTGAATGTTTTGCCAGAGGAGGGGGTCACAGCCTTGCTCAAACGGTTCACGCGGCGTGTTCCAGCCGCTCCTGTCGACGGGAATTTTCCATGCGTTTTTGTAAATTGTTATTTGTAGGCTGCCTGACGCTGGTCAGCCTGGCGAGCCATGCCGAAAACCTCAAAGGTCTGTATCAGGTGCGTCAGCCAGTCAACGGCCAGGCGCCGGAAGAGCGCGATCGCGCCACGCAGGCAGCGCTCGATACCCTGGTGCTGCGCCTGACCGGCGACCCGAAAGCCGCGCAGAACCCGGGGTTGGCGCCGATTCGCAAGGATCCGCAGCAGATCATCAGCCAGTTCGGTTTCGACGCCGGGCCACCGGAAGTGCTGAAAGTCGATTTCGATCCGGCAACCACCGAGCAGGCCTTGCGCCGGGCCGGCTTGCCGGTGTGGGGCGCGAGTCGGCCGTCGATCCTCGGCTGGTGGCTGAACGACTCGACCGAAGGTGCGAGCCTGGTCGGTGACGGTCAAACCGCAGCCTCAGCGTTGCGCACGGCTGCGCAACATCGCGGTTTGCCACTGCGTTTGCCCCTGGCTGATCTCAGCGAGCAACTGGTGGCCACCGCGCCGGCGCTGGAAAGCGCTGACCCCGCGCCCTTGCGCAGTGCTTCGGAACGCTACAGCGCCGACGCCTTGCTGGCGGTGCACGCGCGCGAAGAGGGCGGGCAGTGGCAGGCAAAATGGCGCTTGTGGCTCGGTGATCAGAAAGAGGCTGGCAGTGTGCAGGGCGCCGATCAGGCTGCGGTTGCCGATGCGGTGATGCTGGCGGTGGCCGAGCGTCTGGCGCCGCGATTTGTCGCCAAGCCCGGCGCGTCGGGTCAGCAGACGCTGGAAGTGCAGGGCATGAATCTGGAGCACTATGCAGCGCTGCTGCGGTTACTCGAACCGTTCGGCGTGCGTCTGCAAAGCGTGCAGGGTGATCGCATCGTCTACCGGGTCAATGGCAGTGTCGATCAATTGCGCGCGCAATTGTCGCTGGCGAAGTTGCAGGAACTGCCGGCCGAAGCGCCGGCCCCGGTGGCGCCTGCCCAGCCAGCGGCGGATGGTACGCCTGCGGTCGCAGCGCCAACCCCGGCAGTTGCGGCACCGTCGTTGCGGTTTCGCTGGTAAGTCTTTCCTTATATAGAAGCATCAGGAGTGGTAAATGGCCGATACGCGGCGTTGGTTCTGGCTCGGTGGGGTAGTCCTGCTTTGCGCGTTTGTATGGTTGCTGCACCCGATCCTCACGCCGTTTCTGGTCGCGTTGTTGCTGGCTTATCTGTTCGATCCGCTGGTTGATCGTCTGGAGCGGCTCGGGCTGTCGCGAACCTGGGGCGTGATTGCCGTGTTTGCCTTGTTCACCTTGATCGTCACGGCGTTGATGCTGGTGCTGGTACCGATGCTCGCCAAGCAGTTGCTGCGTCTGTACGAGCTGGCGCCGCAGATGCTCGACTGGTTGCAGCACACCGCTGTGCCGTGGGCGCAAGCGAAGCTTGGTTTGTCGGACGGTTTCTGGAAATTCGACAAGGTCAAAGCCGCGATCAGCGAGCACATGGGCCAGACCACCGACATCGTCGGTGTGGTGCTGAGTCAGGCGACGGCGTCGAGCCTGGCGCTGATCGGCTGGTTGGCGAATCTGGTGCTGATTCCGGTGGTGAGCTTCTACCTGCTGCGCGACTGGGACGTGATGATGGGCAAGATCCGCAGCCTGCTGCCCCGTGATCGCGAAGAGCGCGTGGTTGCGCTGGCGGGCGAGTGCCACGAAGTGCTCGGCGCGTTTGTGCGTGGACAGTTGCTGGTGATGGTTGCGCTGGGTGTGATTTACGCCGCTGGCTTGATGGTCGTCGGTCTGGAGTTGGGGCTGTTGATCGGCCTGATTGCCGGGCTCGCAGCGATCGTGCCGTATATGGGGTTTGTCATCGGCATCGGTGCGGCGTTGATCGCCGGGTTGTTCCAGTTCGGTGGCGATCTGTACCCGATGGTCGGGATCGTCGCAGTGTTCATGGTCGGTCAGGCGCTGGAAGGCATGGTGCTGACGCCACTACTGGTCGGGGATCGTATCGGCCTGCACCCGGTGGCGGTGATTTTCGCTATTCTGGCTGGCGGCGAGCTGTTCGGTTTTACCGGGGTGTTGCTGGCGTTGCCGGTGGCGGCGGTGATCATGGTGCTGGTGCGTCATGTCCACGACTTGTATAAGGATTCCGGGATCTACAGCGGCGTCGACGAACCCGAGCTGTGATGCGAGGGCCAGCCCGGCGCTTGGCCGGGCTGGCCCGTGCCGTGCAGGCGAGGGCGCCAGAGAATCCGTCACAAAACCGCTGCGTCAACGCAAACCTTTGATTTTGCTTGGGGTCTGTCGCATTGTGCGCTCAGCCTCACGGGTATAAACTTCGCCAACTTTACACAGAGGCCACTAACGGTTCCTTTGAGAACTGTTCAGTCAGCATGAAACCGATTCAGCTGCCCCTAGGTGTGCGTCTGCGTGACGACGCCACCTTCATCAACTACTACCCAGGCGCCAATGCCGCTGCACTCGGCTATGTCGAGCGTCTCTGCGAAGCCGACGCCGGGTGGACGGAGAGCCTGATCTACCTGTGGGGCAAGCACGGCGTCGGGCGCACGCATCTGTTGCAGGCCGCGTGCCTGCGCTTCGAGCAGATGGGCGAACCGGCGGTGTATCTGCCGCTGGCCGAGTTGATGGACCGCGGCGTGGAAATCCTCGACAACCTTGAACAGTACGAACTGGTCTGCCTGGATGACTTGCAGGTAATCGCTGGCAAGGCGGATTGGGAAGAGGCGATGTTTCATCTATTCAACCGCCTGCGTGACAGCGGTCGGCGCCTGCTGATCGCCGCGTCCACTTCGCCGCGCGAATTGCCAGTGAAGCTGGCTGACCTGAAATCGCGCCTGACCCTGGCGCTGATCTTCCAGATGCGCCCGCTCTCCGATGAAGACAAATTACGTGCGCTGCAATTGCGCGCGTCACGTCGTGGGCTGCACCTGACCGATGAAGTCGGGCACTTCATCCTGACTCGCGGCACGCGCAGCATGAGCGCGCTGTTCGATCTGCTTGAGCAGCTCGATCAGGCTTCTTTGCAGGCGCAACGCAAGCTGACCATTCCGTTCCTCAAGGAAACCCTGGGCTGGTGATAGTGGGCTTTTGCCAGCTTTCAGGCGCCAGAAAATCCGTCTGCACAGCGTGATTCAGCGGCCAATCGAGTTACGCGCTTAGATGTAAACGCGAAACCGGGAAGTCACATAAAGTTCGATTGAATTTGCAAATGAGGACGATAGCGGGCATAGTCTCGGCTTCTTTACAACTATCAGCCACGGTCGTGCCCATGCTAAAGCGCTTCGCACCCCTCGTGCCTCTCGCACTCGTTACCCTGTTATTCGGTTGTGCTGCTCATTCTCCGGTTCAAGAGCCGCCGCAACAGGTCAAGAATTCTGCTACTGCCCAGTCTTCCGTTATTTACCAGGAAGAGCTGGACACCGAAAAAGAACTCAACCAGTTCAACGGCAGCAAGCCTTATCAGCTTCCTGTTCTGGCTGACAGCATCCTCGAACGCGGCATGTCCCTGATCGGTACCCGTTACCGTTTCGGCGGTACTTCTGAAGCCGGTTTCGATTGCAGCGGTTTCATCGGTTACCTGTTCCGTGAAGAGGCGGGCATGAACCTGCCGCGCTCCACTCGCGAAATGATCAACGTTGATGCGCCGCTGGTTTCGCGCAGCAATCTTGAGCCGGGTGATCTGCTGTTCTTCGCCACCAATGGTCGTCGCGGTCGTGTCAGTCACGCCGGCATCTACCTGGGTGACAACCAGTTCATTCACTCCAGCAGTCGTCGCAGCGGCGGTGTTCGCATCGACAGCCTGGGTGACAGCTACTGGAGCAAGACTTTCATCGAAGCCAAGCGTGCACTCGCCATGGCGCCGACCGTGGTCACTGCTCGCAAGTAAGCCCGATGTCGCTGCGTTCGCGGCGACAAAACGGCACGGCAACGGAGTAGACGTAAACTTTACAAGGTGAAGTTAAAGTCTTACTTGAAGTTTGCCGCGTAGCCGCTAGAATCCTGAATCTATATTGATGGCAAACCGCCTGCGTGATGACGCAGGCGGTTTTGTTTCTGTCCATTCGGCAGAGAAAGCCGCAGCCAGATCAGGATGTTCTGCTTATGACGATGTCGGCCCGCCTCACCTTGATCCTTTGCGCCGCGCTGCTCAGCGCCTGCGCCAGCCGCACACCGCCGCCAGCCCCCGTGGTTCGCGCGCCGATCGTGTTCGCTCCCTCCCAGGCTTTTTCCCCGGTTGCTGAAGACGTGCTGTTCCGCGCCCTCGGCCTGGTCGGCACGCCGTATCGCTGGGGCGGCAACACGCCAGATTCCGGTTTCGATTGCAGTGGTCTGATCGGTTTCGTCTACCGCGACGCGGCGGGAATTTCGCTGCCACGCTCGACCCGCGAAATGATCGTCATGCAGGCGCCGAATGTCGGCAAGGAAGGCTTGCAGACCGGCGACCTGATTTTCTTCGCCACCAATGGCGGCTCGCAGGTCAGTCATGCGGGGATTTACGTCGGTGAGGGGCGCTTCGTGCATGCCCCGGCCACGGGCGGCACGGTCAAGCTCGATAGCCTGTCGAAGGCCTATTGGCAGAAGGCGTATTTGAGCGCCAAGCGGGTGTTGCAGCCGGGGCAGCTGGCGCATAACCCCTAGCTCGAATGCATAACGAACTGTGGGAGCGAGCCTGCTCGCGAAGGCGGAGTGTCAGTCGACAATGATTTGACTGATAAACCTCTTTCGCGAGCAGGCTCGCTCCCACATTTTTTTACGTCGTGCTCAGCTTATTTGCTGGCCGACACGCGCCACACCTTGTTCCCGACATCATCCGCCACCAGCAAGCCACCTTGCTGATCGATCACCACGCCCACCGGGCGGCCCAGCGCGTTCTCGTCCTTGTCGAGGAAACCGGTCAGCACATCCACCGGCTGCCCGGTCGGCTTGCCGCCAGTAAACGGCACGAAAATCACCTTGTAGCCGCTGTGCGGTTTGCGGTTCCACGAGCCGTGCTGGCCAATGAATGCGCCTTCCTTGAATTGCGCCGGCAAGCGGTTGCCCTCGGCGAAGGTCAGGCCCAGCGAAGCGGTGTGTGGGCCGACAGCGTAATCCGGCGCGATGGCCTTGGCCACCAGATCTGGATTCTGCGGTTTGACCCGCACATCGACGTGCTGCCCGTAGTAGCTGAACGGCCAGCCATAGAAGCCGCCGTCCTTGACCGAGGTGATGTAGTCCGGCACCAGATCGCTGCCGATTTCGTCACGCTCGTTGACCGCTGTCCACAATGCGCCGCTGGTAGGCTCCCAGGCAAGGCCATTGGGGTTGCGGATGCCCGAAGCGAAGATCCGATGATTGCCGGTCGCGCGATCGACTTCCCAGATCGCCGCGCGACCTTCCTCCTGATCCAGACCGTTTTCGCCAACGTTACTGTTCGAGCCGACGGTGACGTAGAGCTTGTTGCCGTCCTTGCTGGCGATGACGTTTTTCGTCCAGTGGTGATTCAGCGTGCCGCCGGGCAAGTCGACGACTTTGATCGGTTGGGTCTTGATCTCGGTGGCGCCCGGCTCGTAGTTGAAGCGCAGCAGGCGGTCGGTGTCGGCTACGTACAAATCGTTGCCAACCAGCGTCATGCCAAACGGCGAGTTGAGGTTCTGCAGGAACACCGTGCGGGTTTCCGCGACGCCATCGTGGTCGGCGTCACGCAGCAGGGTGATGCGGTTCGGGCTGGGCACGCCGGCGCCGGCCTTGCCCATGACTTTCTTCATCACCCAGCCGCGAATGCCTTTGCTGTCATCAGGCTTGGGCGGCGCGTTGGTTTCCGCCACCAGCACATCGCCGTTGGGCAGCACGTAGAGCCAGCGCGGGTGATCGAGGCCTTCGGCAAACGCGGCGACCTGGGTACCGGCCACTGCCGTCGGTTTCGCACCTTCCGGCCAGCCCACCGCCGGGGCGATGTTCACTGTCGGGATCAGCGTCTTGTTCGGTTCGGGCAGTTTCGGTGACGGACCGGTGCCGTCGGAGACTTGCAGGCTGGAGGTTTCACCGCAGGCGGCGAGCCCGCCAGCGACGGCGATGATAAGAGCGAGTTGGGCCTTGCGCATTGCTGATCTTCCCTATGAATGCATTCCTAAACATAGAGGAGGGCGCAGGCCCGATGGTTCAACTGCTCAACCGCGGGCTTCCTTGAACAGCACGGCGATGCCCGGATGATAGTTGCCCGCGTCGCTGCGCAATTTGCGATAGGCGTAGGGGAAATACCAGGCGACTGCGCAGGTGTGTTCCTTTTGCAGGTCGTCGACCATGTCCTGCAGTTCTTCAGGGCTGGCGCTGTGCTGGGCTTTTTGCGGAGCAACGAACAGGCAGCCGAGCTTGAGATCGCTGGCGTAGCTGATGCGCTTGGCATCATGGGTGATGTCGAGCAGGGCCTGGGTCAGGTTGAGGTTGTTGACCCGTGGCCAACGTTGCGTGGCCTGGATGAACGCGCGGTCGTCGCTGCCGGCGATCAGCAGATCGGCACGGGCATTGCGCTCGCCTTCTTCGTTCTGTTTGCGCGTGGCAGTGTCGTTCAGTGTCACCATTTCCGCCATCCACGCCGCTGCCGCGAGCAGGCCGAGATTGGCTTTTTCGTCGTGCCAATATGGCGTGTCGTTGTCGCCGCGAACGGTGTTGTAGCGATCGATACAGTCAAACCAGCGTTCCAGCACCGGCCGCAGGAATTCCAGGCGCGGGTTGCTGAGGATCATGCCTTGCATCGTCGTCATCCTTATTGTTGTAGTGGGCTTTTTGGAAAAAAGCATGGCTCTTTGATATCACTTGTCACAGTCTGGCACAAGATTGCCGCTGCACAATGGATCAACGGCAGTTATTCGCGCGCAAAGCGCCTCTTCAATTGACGCTCCACCCCCAACCCTCTAACCTTCGCCGCTTGTTTCAGGTGCTCTGTGGCCCCGCGTCGACAGAGTGAAACAGGGAAGCCGGTGAGTGTGGTCTGCAAGCGAAGCCACGACGATCCCGGCGCTGCCCCCGCAACGGTAAATGAGTGAAAACTGCGCCTTGAGCCACTGCTTCGAAAGAAGCGGGAAGGCGCGCAGTCAGGCGAAACGCCGCTCATGAGCCCGGAGACCGGCCTGATCCATCTCAGCGGCATCACGGTGGGCGATGCCAGGCTTTTTGCCGTCTATTCTTGTGCCTGCCCGCCGTTATCCAGCCTCAACGGAGAGCTCCCCCATGACTGATTCCCCCGAGCGTGACGAACGCCATCTGGCGCGCATGCAGCGCAAGAAAGCCGTGATCGACGAACGCATTGCCAACTCGCCCGACGAATGTGGCCTGGTGCTGGTGCTGACCGGCAACGGCAAAGGCAAGAGCAGCTCGGCATTCGGCATGCTCGCCCGCGCCATGGGCCACGGCATGCAGTGCGGCGTGGTGCAGTTCATCAAGGGCCGCAACAGCACGGGCGAAGAATTGTTTTTCCGTCGCTTTCCCGAGCAGGTGCGTTTCCACGTCATGGGCGAAGGCTTCACCTGGGAAACCCAGGATCGTCAGCGCGACATCGCCGCGGCGACCGCCGCTTGGGAAGTCTCCCGCGAATTGTTGCGCGACCCTTCGATCGGCCTGGTGGTGCTCGATGAATTGAACATCGCCCTCAAGCACGGCTACCTCGATCTCGATCAGGTGCTCAGCGATTTGCAGGCGCGTCCGCCGATGCAACACGTGGTGGTCACCGGTCGCGGCGCCAAGCCGGAAATGATCGAGATGGGCGACACGGTCACCGAGATGGGCATGCTCAAGCACGCCTTCCAGGCCGGGATCAAAGCGCAGAAAGGCGTCGAACTTTGAAGCAACCACGTCACTGCCCGGCGGTATTGATCGCCGCGCCGGCCTCCGGTCAGGGCAAGACCACCGTCACCGCCGCACTCGCCCGTTTGCATCGCAATCAGGGGCGCAAGGTCCGCGTGTTCAAATGCGGGCCGGATTTTCTCGACCCGATGATCCTCGAACGCGCCAGCGGTGCGCCGGTGTATCAACTGGACATGTGGATGGTCGGCGAGCAGGAAAGTCGCCGGCTGTTGTGGGAAGCCGCCGCCGAAGCCGACCTGATTCTGATCGAGGGGGTAATGGGCCTGTTCGACGGCACGCCATCCAGCGCTGATCTGGCGCGCCACTTCGGTGTGCCGGTGCTCGGCGTGATCGATGGCACCGCCATGGCGCAGACTTTTGGCGCCTTGGCGCTGGGCCTGGCGAAGTATCAGCCGGACTTGCCGTTCGCTGGCGTGCTGGCCAACCGCGTCGGCACCTTGCGCCATGCGCAATTGCTCGAAGGCAGCCTCACTGAAGGTCTGCGCTGGTACGGCGCGCTGTCCCGCGAGACCGGCATCGAATTGCCGAGCCGCCACCTCGGCCTGGTTCAGGCCAGCGAATTGAATGATCTGGATCTGCGTCTCGACGCGGCCGCCGATGCGCTGGCCAGCAGTTGCCAAGTCGCGCTGCCACCGGCCGTTGAATTCGCCGCGCCTGACGTCATTGCCGCCGAGCCTCTATTAAAAGGTGTGCGCATCGCTGTTGCCCGCGATGAAGCCTTTGCCTTCACCTATGGCGCCAGTCTCGATCTGCTGCGGGCGATGGGCGCCGAGCTGCAATTTTTCTCGCCGATCCGCGACACGCAATTGCCCGAGGCGGACAGCCTGTATCTGCCGGGCGGCTATCCAGAGCTGCATCACGTCGCGCTGGCGCAAAACGCCTCAATGCTTGCAGCAATCCGCGCGCACCACGCGGCGGGCAAGCCGTTGCTCGCCGAATGTGGCGGCATGCTTTATCTGCTGGATTCGCTGACTGATGTCGAAGGTACTCGTGCTGAGCTGGTCGGTTTGCTCAAGGGCGATGCGGTGATGCAGAAGCGTCTGGCGGCGCTGGCGTTGCAGGCAGTTGAGCTGCCGGAAGGGGAGTTGCGTGGGCATACCTATCATCATTCCCTGACCACCACCGAGCTGACGCCGATTGCCCGTGGGCTGAGTCCCAATGGCGGGCGTGGGGCCGAGGCGGTTTATCGCGAGGGACGGATGACGGCGTCGTACGTGCACTTTTATTTCCCATCGAATCCGACTGCGATTGCGGCATTGTTTGCGCCAGATCGTGAGGCCGCCTTCGCGAGCGGGCTCGCTCCCACAATGGATGACCTGAACCCTGTGGGAGCGAGCCTGCTCGCGAAAGGGCCATGACCGACAATACATTCTCCGAAGCCGAACGCGCAGCGGTCTACAAAGCCATCGCCGAACGCCGCGACATGCGCCACTTCACCGGCGGCAGCGTCGAACCGCAGCTGCTGCGCCGTCTGCTCGAAGCTGCTCATCAAGCGCCGAGCGTCGGCCTGATGCAGCCGTGGCGCTTCATCCGTATAAGCGATCGTGCTCTGCGCGGGCAGATCCGCGATCTGGTGGAAGAAGAGCGCATCCGCACCGCCGAAGCCCTTGGCGAGCGCAGCGATGAGTTCATGCAGCTCAAGGTCGAAGGCATCAACGACTGCGCTGAGGTGCTGGTCGCGGCGCTGATGGACGATCGCGAAAAACACATTTTCGGTCGGCGCACGTTGCCGGAAATGGACATGGCCTCGTTGTCCTGCGCGATCCAGAATCTGTGGCTGGCCTCCCGCGCTGAAGGCCTGGGCATGGGCTGGGTCTCGCTGTTCGAACCGCAAGCCTTGGCGGATTTGCTCAAGTTGCCGGCCGGTGCCAAGCCGCTGGCGGTGTTGTGTCTCGGCCCGGTCAGGGAATTCTATCCGGCGCCGATGCTGGTACTTGAAGGCTGGGCGCAGGCGCGGCCGCTCAACGAGCTGCTGTACGAAAATTACTGGGGAGTGAGTCAATGAGTGTGGCGTTGCTGAGTGTCGCCGCAGTAGCGCTGGATGCGCTGCTCGGTGAACCGAAACGCTGGCATCCGCTGGTGGCGTTCGGCAATTTTGCCGGGCGCATCGAGCAACGCTTCAACGCCGGCGGTCGTGGCTGGCGCAGCCATGGCGTGACCGCGTGGGTGCTCGCGGTGCTGCCGCTGACTCTGCTCGCCACAGCATTTTCCTGGGCGCCCTATGTCGGCTGGATTGTCGAGATCCTGGCGTTGTATTGCGCCCTCGGCATGCGCAGCCTCGGCGAACATGTCGCGCCGGTCGCGGCGGCATTGCGCGCTGATGATCTGGACGAGGCGCGCAAGCGTGTCGGCTATCTGGTCAGCCGCCAGACCGATGAACTCGACGGCACTGCGGTTGCCCGCGCCGCGACTGAGTCGGTGCTGGAGAACGGCAGCGATGCGGTGTTCGCTGCGCTGTTCTGGTTTGTCGTCGCCGGCGCGCCGGGCGTGCTTCTGTATCGCTTGAGCAATACCCTCGATGCGATGTGGGGTTATCGCAACGAACGCTTCGAGCGTTTCGGTTGGGCGGCGGCGAAAATCGACGACGTGTTGAACTACATTCCTGCGCGTCTGGTGGCATTGACCTACGCGCTACTGGGCAAAACCCGCCTCGCGCTCAAATGCTGGCGCACCCAGGCGCCGCAGTGGGACAGCCCCAACGCCGGCCCGGTGATGGCGGCTGGTGCCGGTGCGCTGGGCGTCGAGTTGGGTGGCCCGGCGATCTACCACGGCGAACTGCATGAGCGCCCGCAACTGGGCGAAGGTGCGCCGGCCGATGCCGATTCCATCGACCGTGGCTGGCAATTGGTCCAGCGCGGCGTATGGTTGTGGCTGCTGATGCTTTGCCTGGGGGCGGAATTTTATGCTTGAGCACGGTGGCCGGCTGCGCAAGGCTGCACTCGATTACGGGATTGCCGAGGGCGACTGGCTTGACCTGTCCAGCGGCCTTGCGCCATGGCCATTTCCGATCCCGGAGATCCCGCTGCGCGCCTGGGCGCGCTTGCCGGAAACCGATGACGGACTGGAACAGGCCGCCTGCGATTATTACGGCGCCGCGCAGGTGCTACCGGTCGCCGGCTCGCAAATGGCCATCCAGTTGCTGCCGCGTCTGCGCCGGGCCGGCAAGGTCGGCGTGTTGTCGCCGTGCTATGCCGAGCATGCCGAAGCGTGGCGGCGCAGCGGTTACATTGTCCGCGAAGTGCTCGAGCAGGAAGTCGAATTCTTTCTCGACAGTCTTGATGTGCTGGTGGTGGTCAATCCGAACAATCCGACCGGACTCAGCCTGACCCCGGCACGCCTGCTCGACTGGCATGCGCGACTGGCGCAACGCGGCGGCTGGCTGGTGGTCGACGAAGCGTTCATGGACAACACGCCGCAACTGAGCCTGGCGCCCTATGCGCATCAGGTCGGGCTGGTGGTGTTGCGTTCGTTCGGTAAGTTTTTCGGTCTGGCCGGGGTGCGCCTCGGTTTCGTTCTGGCCGAACGCAAGTTGCTCAAACTGCTCGCCGAACAGGTCGGGCCGTGGGCGGTGAGCGGGCCGACGCGAGTGCTCGGTACGGCGTGCCTGCAAGACACCGAGGGCCATACCCGTCAGCGGATTCGCAGCGACGAAGCGAGCGAACGGCTGGCGGCGCTGCTGACCCGTTGCGGTTTTGCACCGCAGGGTGGCTGCGCGCTGTTTCAGTGGCTGATCACCGAGCACGCCGAAGCGCTGCACGAATTCCTCGCCCGGCGCGGCATCCTCCTGCGCCTGTTCAGCCACAACAGCAGTGTACGTTTCGGCCTGCCGGCCGATGCCGCGCAAGAGCTGCGTCTCGAACAGGCTTTGCAAGCTTTCGCCAAGGACAATCCATGACCACTCTGATGGTGCAAGGCACCACGTCCGATGCCGGCAAAAGCACATTGGTGACCGCGTTGTGCCGCTGGGCCACTCGCCAGGGCGTGGCGGTGGTGCCGTTCAAACCGCAGAACATGGCGCTCAACAGCGCAGTCACCGCTGACGGCGGCGAGATCGGCCGCGCGCAGGCAGTGCAGGCGCAAGCGGCCGGTCTCGAGCCGCACACCGACATGAACCCGGTGCTGCTCAAACCCAACAGCGACACTGGCGCGCAAGTGATCATTCATGGCCGCGCGGTGACGACGATGAACGCCGTCGCCTATCACGATTACAAGGCCATCGCGATGCAAGCGGTGCTCGCCTCGCACGAGAGACTCAGCGCTGCGTATCCGCTGGTAATGGTCGAAGGCGCCGGTTCGCCGGCGGAGATCAATCTGCGCGCCGGCGATATTGCCAACATGGGCTTTGCCGAAGCGGTGGATTGCCCGGTTTTGCTGATCGCCGACATCAATCGCGGCGGCGTGTTTGCGCATTTGGTCGGTACCCTGGAATTGCTTTCACCGAGTGAACAGGCGCGGGTCAAAGGCTTCATCATCAACCGCTTTCGCGGCGATATCGCCTTGCTGCAACCGGGCCTCGACTGGCTGGAACAGCGCACCGGCAAACCGGTGGTCGGCGTGTTGCCGTACGTGATGGATCTGCACCTTGAAGCCGAGGACGGCATCGACCAACGCCAGACCGACAAGGCCGAGCAGGTGTTGAAAGTGGTGGTGCCGGTGCTGCCGCGCATCAGCAATCACACCGACTTCGACCCGCTGCGTCTGCATCCGCAGGTGGATCTGCAATTTGTCGGCCCGGGGCAGGCGATTCCCGCCGCCGACCTGATCATCCTGCCGGGCTCGAAAAGCGTGCGCAGTGATCTGGCTTATCTGCGCGCCAACGGTTGGGACGCGGCGATCAATCGGCATCTGCGCTACGGCGGCAAGGTGCTGGGAATTTGCGGCGGTCTGCAGATGCTCGGTGAGCAGGTGCACGATCCGCTTGGGCTCGAAGGCGCTGCCGGCTCCAGCGCGGGGTTGGGGCTGCTGGCGTTCGATACGCAGCTCGAAGCCGACAAGCAATTGCGCAACGTGCGCGGGCGGCTGGCGTTGGAAAACGCCGCAGTCAGCGGTTACGAAATTCATGCTGGCGTAACCACCGGGCCGGCGCTGGAAAGTCCGGCGGTGCATCTGGACGACGGTCGTTGCGATGGTGCGCAGAGTGCCGATGGCCAGGTGTACGGCACCTATCTGCACGGCTTGTTCGAATCCCCCGAGGCGAGCGCGGCGTTGCTGCGCTGGGCCGGGTTGAATGATGTGCAGGAAGTCGATTACCACGGCTTGCGCGAGCGTGATATCGAGCGGTTGGCGGATCTGGTGGAGAAGCATCTTGATACCGGGCTGTTGCGTCAGCTCTGTGGGATTTGAGTTGTCCGGGCTGGCCTCTTCGCGAGCAGGCTCGCTCCCACAGGGATATGCGATCAACGGTGGGAGCGAGCCTGCTCGCGAAGAGGCCGGTGGCCTCACCACACATTTTTGGATGAACCCATGCTCCAACTGATTCTCGGCGGCG